>NQJI01000077.1 GCA_002256705.1 Methylococcaceae bacterium NSM2-1 | reverse complement strand
AGAGTTGCAGAAATCAATGTCGAACTGGGCGAGTATGTAACCCCTTCGCCTCCCGGTATTGCAACTTTGCCAGCCATAGATCTGCTGGATGTCAGTTGTTTATACGTGTCCGCACCGATTGATGAAGTGGATGCCCCGCAAATAAAAACAGGTATGAGCGCCTGTGTGTCGCTGGATGCCTTTGCCGAAAAACGCTGCTCGGGAACCGTAAGCCGTATTGCACCCTATGTGCTGGAAAAAGAAAAGCAGGCACGGACCGTTGAGGTCGAGGTTAAACTGACTGATCCGAATGATATCAAGGATTTACTGCCGGGCTATAGTGCAGACATTGAAGTCTTGTTAGCCAGCAAGCAACAGGCACTCAAAGTGCCTGCAGAGGCTGTATTGGAAAATAACCGGGTTTTGTTGATGCAGGCGGATGGTTTATTGGAAGAGCGCGTATTCAAGCCGGGTCTGGCGAACTGGAATACGGTGGAAGTTTTATCCGGCCTGAATGTCGGCGATAGAGTGGTTTTGTCAGTAGGCCGGGATGGCGTGGTTGCGGGCACTTATGCCCGTGAACAAAAATGATTCAGCTGGAAAATATACACCGCTATTTTCAAGTGGGCGAACAATCAGTCCATGCATTGAATGACATTACCATCGCTATTAACAAAGGTGAATATGTTTCGGTCATGGGGCCGTCAGGTTCAGGAAAATCGACCTTGTTGAATGTTATTGCCTTGCTTGATAAACCGTCATCAGGCCGTTATCTGTTGAATAAGCTGGATGTTACGCAGCGTACTGATGATGAACTCGCCAAAGTCCGCCGTGAAAATATCGGCTTTGTGTTTCAGTTTTTTCATGTAATTCCACGTTTGACAGCGGCAGAAAATATCGAAATGCCGATGATTCTGGCCGGCATAGAAGTGAAAGAGCGCAAACAAAGAGTCGCGCAGGCACTGGCGTCCGTAAATCTGCAAGATCGAGCCAGCCACAGGCCTGATCAGCTTTCCGGCGGCCAACTTCAACGTGTTGCCATTGCCCGGGCCATGATCATGCAGCCGGAAATATTACTGGCAGACGAGCCTACCGGCAATCTTGATAGCAAATCCGGCATGGAAATTATCGAATTGCTTGAAGGTCTCAATCAGCAGGGTGTAACCCTGATGATCATTACCCACGATCAGACTGTGGGTAATCGGGCACTACGGAAAATTCGCATCGTTGACGGGCAGATAGCAAAATGACCCTATTTTTCTGGCTGGATTTACGAAATGGAGTTTGGGATTCAAGGCAGCTGATCCAGGTGTAAGATTATGTTCATTAAAGACACTTTAACCCAGGCATACGGTGCAATCAGAGCTCAGCGCTTACGTGCAGCGCTGATAATTCTGGCAATGAGCATAGGCGTGGCGTCCGTCACCGTGTTAACAGCCCTGGGAGAAAGCGCACGCAGTTATATCGTCAATGAGTTTGAAGCGCTGGGGACGCATCTGGTTATTGTATTGCCGGGGCGTAGCGAAACCACAGGCGGACATCCACCGCTGTTTGGTGAAACTCCCCGGGATTTAACACTGGATGATGCCGATGCACTCTTCCGTAGTCATCATATTGCCGCTATTGCCCCGCTGACTATCGGTTCTGCGCCGGTTTCAGCACAGGGCCTGGAGCGGGAAACCAACATATTTGGTTCGACTCATGCGTTAAGACGAGTGCGCCATTTGACGATGGCACAAGGCAGCTTTCTACCCGAAATGGATGTCGATAAAGCCATGCCGGTTTGTGTGATAGGCCAAACTATACGCGAGGAGCTATTTGTTGATCAACCGGCTCTTGGGCAGTGGCTGCGGATCAATGACAGGCGTTTTCGGGTGGTCGGGGTATTGGCGTCGGAAGGGCAGTCTATCGGTGTCGATTTTGATGAAATGGTGATTATTCCGGTCGCTTCCGCACAGGCTTTATTTGATACCCATTCGTTATTCCGGATTTTGATAGAAACCAAATCAAAAGAGTCGATGTATAAGGCCATTGATGAAATAAAAAGTATCATAAAAGCCCGCCATGAAGGTGAAGATGACATCACCATCATCACTCAGGATAGTGTGGTCAGTACTTTTGACAAAATTTTAACGGCTTTGACGTTGACCGTAGTTAGCATTGCCGGCATCAGTCTCGTTGTCGCCGGTGTTCTGGTCATGAATGTCATGTTAGTCAGCGTCACCCAACGCACCGCTGAAGTCGGTTTACTAAAAGCATTGGGCGCAACCAAGCGCCAATTGCACTGGCTGTTTTTAACAGAAGCGGCGATGTTATCGCTGGCAGGTGCATTGTTGGGAGTATTATTGGGACAAGTTACCATTGCCACATTGGAGGCCGTTTACCCCGATTTCCCAATTCAATCGCCGGGTTGGGCACTGCTTGCAGCATTGGGTGTTTCATTGTTTACAGGCTTGGTGTTTGGCGTATTACCGGCCAGAAAAGCGGCTCAACTTGATCCGGTTGCGGCATTGAGCAAAAGATAAGCATGCGCGCTCCCGATTTAATTTTATTGTCATTCCGGACAGTTACCAGCCAAAAGCTGCGTTCATCCTTGACGGCTCTGGGGCTGATTATCGGCATCGCTGCCCTGGTTATTTTGACCTCGATAGGGCGCGGTATCCATATTTTTGTACTGGCTGAATTCACCCAGTTCGGCACTAATCTGGTGAGCATTACCCCCGGTAAAAAAAGCACTTTTGGTTTATCAGGCGCAACGATAAGCACAGTGCGGCCCTTGGGTTTAGCTGATGCAGTCAGTTTGGGTAAGCTTGAAAATATTATAGCGGTTGTGCCGGTAGTGCAGGGCAATGCGCGTATTGAAGCCGAAAACAAACAACGACGGACTACTGTTTTAGGCGTTGGGGCTGCAGTGCCAGAAGTTTGGAAAATTAAAACCATCAGCGGTCGTTTTTTACCTGCCGGAGAGCAGGGTAATCCGCGTGCCTTTGCGGTTTTGGGTAACAAACTGGCAAGTGAATTGTTTGGCGCTCATAGCCCGCTAGGTAAGCGTATTCGGATCGGTAGTGACAGATATCGTGTTATTGGTGTGATGGAAAAAAAAGGCCAGTTGCTGGGCTTTGATATGGATGACACCCTCTACATTCCGGCATCTAAAGCATTGGAACTGTTCGATCGGGAAAGCCTGATGGAAATAGATTTACTGTATAAGGGCAGTGCTTCTGTTACAACAGTACAAAAAGCCATTAAAAGGCTATTAATTTCCCGGCATGGCACGGAAGATTTCACCCTTGTCACACAGAATCAAATGCTGGAAAAGATGGACTCCATTTTGAATATTCTGACCCTGGCAGTAGCTGCTTTGGGAGGTGTTTCCTTATTGGTCGGGTCGGTCGGTATACTGACTATAATGACTATTGCCGTTTCCGAAAGAATTTCCGAAATCGGTTTACTGCGCGCTTTAGGCGCTGAACGACGAACCATTTTTCAGCTGTTTTTATGCGAGGCACTGGCGCTGAGCTCGGCCGGCGGGATTTGCGGCGTGTTATTGGGCATGTCCATTGTTCAAATTCTTGATGCAGCGCTGCCAGCCTTGCCAGTGCAAATGGCCTGGGCATACGTCATTATGGCCTTTTTGGTTTCATTGCTCATTGGCATAGTTGCCGGTGTTGCGCCGGCAATGAAAGCGGCTCGCCTGGAGCCCTTGGAAGCGTTGCGCACTGAGTGATATTGATATCAAAATGCTTCGAAAAAACTCACGTCAAATTTTAAAACATATACAAATCCTAAACACCCCATTTGATCAACCTGACCTTTGTTCACGTATGCTACAGTCGTAACCGTTGACAACGTTCCGCCGGAGGCGCAACACTCGATACTGCTGGCTGGTTAGGCCTTATGAATTCATTCCCTTGAATTCCAGGCAAGGACTTTCACCTTGCAAGAAATGACAAGCTTTGCTTGTCGCACGGGGATATAAGTCATGACCAGATGACGCGTTTTCTGTCATCGAAAGCATTTACCTCCAAAGACCTTTGGGGTCAAGTTAAAGCGACAGTACGCCAGATAGAACAGGAAAATCGTTGTCTGATATTTGACGACACCATCCAGGAGAAGGCCTGGGCGGATGAGAATGAAATCATGTGCTGGCTTTTGATCACTGCAAAGGGCGTTCGGTCAAGGGTATCAACTTGCTGAACGCCCTATACTATAGTGATGAGGTGTCAATCCCCGTCGCCTTTGAAGTGGTGCGTAAGCCCCACCCGTTCAGTGATGTGAAGACTCACAAGGTTAAGCGAGCCAGTGAGGTCACCAAAAATGAGCTGATACGGGGGATGATAGCGATCAGTGTGGCGAATGCTATCAGGTTTCGCTATGTCTTGACGGATAGTTGGTTTGCCAGCAAGGAGAACTTTGAGTTCATCCTGAAGAAAACGCAAGCATTTCATCAGCGCCCTAAAAGACAACCGCTTGGTGGCTTTAACAGAAGAAGACAAGAAAGAAGGACGCTTTGTACGGATCAGTCAGTTGGAATTGGCAGATCAGCAGGCGGTGCGCGGTTGGTTGAAAGGCTTTCAGCAGGAAGTGCTTTTCGTCCGCAGGGTCTTTACAAACAAAGACGGCAGCATCGGCCCATTGAATTTGGTATGCAGCGATTTGGCGTGCGACGGCGGACAAGTCGCCACGATCTACCAAAAACGGTGGAAAGTCGAGGAGTTCCATAAATCATTAAAATCCAACGCGGGATTGGCAAAGTCACCAACCCGCACGATCACTACCCAGAACAACCACATCTTCATGTCGATCTATGCGGTGTTCAAGCTGGAGTGTCCGAAGATAAAACACAAGGCCAATCATTTTGCGCTAAGGACTAAGCCGTTCATCAAAGCGAACCAGAGAGCTTATGAAGAGTTGCGGAAATTATGGGCTGCGTAACATCAATTCCTTAATATAAACGATAAATTTGATGATACTAAAACCTGTAAATCTGGCGATGACTCCCAATGCCACAAAAATAAACAGCAAACAAGTGAGATAAAAGCACCCCATTAAACTCGCCAGCGGCACCAGGGACGTAACACCGTATTTGCCGATGGTAAACGTCACTAGAGGCTCCAATAGGAGCCAACTTTATAATAGTTTCCACGATGCTGAACAGTATCTGTGAAATCTTATTGATGAATACCACCACTTCGCCCCCCGTCTCTCTTATGGCTGCAAGGGAAAAGCAGAACAACAATGAAAACATACCGATTTATAAGCAGTTTATGGCGCTAGCAGGATAGTTTTATCCGCAGATAAGTGTGGGTTTTACGCTTTTTGGATATTTTCGACAGAACGGGGTAATTGTCGTTAACCGGCCAGGATCGTTTACGCCGGACAGCCTATGCATTGCTTCAGAGTTATCTACATTCAGCTTGTATCCAAACCCTTTGACGGTCATAATCCATTGCGGGTTATTAGCGTCTATTTCTATTTTTTTTCTTAATAAGTGCATGTATTGATAAAGATCCGATTTTGTTGCTCGGTTATTTTCAGGCCAAAGATGATTTATGATTTCATCAGTCATAAAAATACGATCAACATCTGTTGACAGCAGCTCAACCAGCTCAAATTCCTTGGGTGTCAGATCGACTTTATGTCCTTTTAAAAACACACACTTGTTGCGATGATCAATTTGGAAATCTTTAAATCCCGGATTTCCATCCTCATGCTGATAACCCGGATTTCTGCTTCCTTTATATTCATCGTCACCATCGCTATTGAATTCGACACGTCTTCTGTCTGTAAAAGAACGCCTTTCCCTGTGCCTTCTTTCCTCTGTCAAATAACTGTTCCATAAAAAAGTTTTTTTAAGATAGCCGCCAATCTCGCCTATATCGAACGGATTATTTATGATTATATCGAGCCACCCTGACAACCCGTCTGAAATAATGCCGGTTGGGTTTTTATTTAAACCACAGATTTTTACCTGGCCGCTTGCAACCACCCGCCTTAATAAAGCTGTTTCAAGGGTCTTATTTGCGGTACTTAGCAAATCGAGTGGAACGATGACTAAATCCGGTTGTAGTTTTTCTACTTCATTGATTCCATCCATATTGAAGTCGGCCTCTGTTATCGCAATATTGTTTGCATAACAGTATCCTTTCAACATGGCTAAAAAACATTTGTCATTATCAAATACTGCAATATTATCTATTGTTTTCATATGATTAAATCGTCCAATGTTTTGAAAAAAAGAAGAATGGTCAGGCTCGATTGATCATGACCCTTTAGATTTTAATTGGTTTTAATAAGTCCTCTCGGTAGATAAAAAATCACTTTTCTAAATCAGCTGCTAAGTCTCGGCAGACTTGATAATCGTTGTGGCCAGGCTAGCCGAAACGAGCGCTTATATATTTCCAGATCAATAGTTTGGCGCGGACTTAAAGGGTTCGGCTGCTGACTGTCTTGCTCGGTGAATGCATGAAAACAAGGTTCAGATCGTCTTTATCACTTAAGGTGCGGCTGAATCCAGTTGTCAAATGTCACTATTGCACACCCCCGGCGCCAGAATATTGAATAGTACCTCTGAGTCAGGAATAGGTTACGCGCCGTAAAAGAAACCGCCACACCATGGCCAGTCCTCGTTTTACTTCCATTGACTACCAAACTCAATGACTGTCATGTCATTCCAGCCGAAGTCCGCCACCGGGTTGTTGTCA
>NQJI01000076.1 GCA_002256705.1 Methylococcaceae bacterium NSM2-1 | reverse complement strand
CATTTGCAATATCCGTACCCTGAGTGAGCACTGCTGTCCCACTGGCATCGATACGTTCAACTTCTGAATCCACCAGAGCCAAAATAATATCAATGTCATGAATCATTAAATCAAGCACAACGCTCACATCATTGGCGCGAGGATTGAATGGCGATAAACGATGCGATTCAATAAACAACGGTTTTTCGTCCTTGTCCAAGCCTAACACTGCCGGATTAAATCGTTCCAGGTGGCCCACCTGTAAAATCAAATTCTTCGCTTTGGCGGTGGCTATTAGCTCATCCGCCTCTGCAACTGTCACTGTAATCGGTTTTTCAACCAGAACATGAGCGCCCGCATTAAGAAAATCCTTGGAGACCATGTGATGCAGTGTGGTAGGAACAACAATGCTGACGGCATCGACTTCGCCCAGCAGGGATTGATAATCTGTTAATGCTCGCGCGCCATGCTTTTCAGCAACGTTTTGTGCCGCCGCCTCGTCAATATCAACAACAGCAACCAGTTCACAATCGGGCAATGAGGCGTATTTTTCGGCGTGGAATTTGCCCAAATAACCCGTACCGATAACAGCGCATTTTAATTTTTTCATTTGCTTAACTTTATATTGAGTTCAACTTAACCCGAAGATGGTCTGATAAAAATGGTGTATCAGCGTGTTATCTGTCCGGCGATAGGATATCGCCTGATATTGTAATCTATCAATATGTATTCAGAAACTTTTGTGAATTTGGCTGCTGAAATCACTGTTCACATAGCATAAGGTTTAAAAATAATTGCTGGAGACATGTTTCTCGAATAACATGTACCTACTGAACGTTTGTTAGGTCCATACTTTTGAGCTCAAAAGAAAAAATATTAGGTACAGCGATAGTTTTGTTCGCACAAAAAGGCTATTCGGGTTTATCCATGAGGCAGTTGGCTCAGGCAGTTGATATGAGCGTTGCGGCAATTTACCATCATTTTCCCGATAAAAACACGCTGTATCTCGAAGCAGTTCGCTTTGCTTTTTCAGACAAGGAGCAAGTTTTTGCCCAAGTGTGGGAGTCCGGCTGTTCGGCAGAAGAAAAATTGGGCGGATTTATTCGCTCATTGATTGATGTGATGCTTCAGGACCGGGATTTCCATCGTCTGATGCAACGTGAAATTCTGGAAGCCGACCCCGAAAGAATGCAGCTACTGGCGCAAGGCATCTTCAAACGCCAGTTTAGTTTATTGATGCAACTGGCCACTGAACTGGCGCCTGAGCAAGATGCTCAGCTAGTCGCTACTTCCATCATAGGTTTGGCCAAGTGTTATGTTGAGTATCAGCCCTTACTGAAAAACTTTCCCGGCTGGAAACCCAAACACGAAATGCCGGAAGTTATTGCGGCGCATATTACTGAATTATTGTTAAACAGTTTAAGGGCAAAGACTGCATGAAAACATCAGTCAGCCTTTTACCTTTAACCTCATCGATTGACAAGCTCAACATACGGACAACCGCCATCGCTGTTGCGTTAATAACGATGTTATTTTCCGGTTGCACGCTGGGCCCTGACTTTACTCACCCCCCAAGCCCGGACACAAAAAGTTACACGACCGGTAAACAGTCAAATCGCATTACCACTACATCTTCGGCATCAGGTGCTGCACAGTCTTTAGCCCTGGGAAAAGATATTCAGGGACAGTGGTGGACGTTATTCCGCTCCCCGCCATTAACCAAATTGATCGAACAGGCCATGAAGCGTAGTCCTGACTTGCAGGCAGCTTTATCTGCATTGACCGAAGCCCAGGAAAATGTCTCTGCAAAGCAAGGTTCTTTATTCCCTGCCCTGGACGCAAAAGCCAACGCCACACGTCAAAAAATTTCGGGCGCGCAATTTGGCAACCCCGATTTTCCCGGTACTACGTACACTCTCTCCAGTGCTACGGTTAATATCGCCTACACCCTGGATGTTTTTGGTGCTATTCGGCGCCAAATCGAGGGATTCGAGGCGCAAGCGGAGTATCAGCAGTTCCAACTTGAGGCCGCTTTCCTGACGCTGGCGTCAAACGTTGTCACCACCGCAATACAGGAAGCCTCATTAAGAGCCCAGATTAATGCGACTGAGGAAATCATCAAGGCTCAAGCCCGGCAACTTGACCTGGTCAAGCAACAGTTCGAATTAGGGGGCGCATCGAAAGTCGATGTATTGGCACTGCAATCCACACTGGAACAGACACGAACGACCTTACCGCCATTACAGCAACAATTGGCCCAGAACCGTCATCGATTGACGATTTTAGCTGGTGACCTACCCAGCACCGAGCTAGTCGCTCAATTTAAACTTTCCGACCTGCATCTGCCCGAGGAATTGCCTCTCAGCCTGCCATCCAAACTGGTACAACAACGCCCCGATGTACGAGCGCAGGAAGCCCTGTTACATGCAGCCAGTGCTGAAATCGGCGTCGCTACTGCCAGGTTATTTCCTGATTTTACTATTAACGCCAGTGTTGGCAGCATCGCCACCCGGGTAGGCGATTTGTTTGTGCCCGGCAGTGCCATCTGGAGCTTTGGCGGAAACCTGTTGCAACCCGTCTTTCATGGCGGCGAGCTAATTCACAAACAGCGTGCCGCACTGGCGGCCTACGAACAGGCCGCAGCGCAATACCGAAGCACGGTATTACAGGCATTCCAAAACGTTGCCGATACCTTGAGCGCGCTGGAATTTGACGCAGCAGAATTGAAGACGCAGGATGCTGCCGTACAAGCAGCGCGTGATAGCCTGGAACTGTCCAGACTGCAATACCAACTGGGTGCTGTCAGTTACCTGTCTCTACTTAATTCGGAGCGCGATTACCAACAGACACGGATCGGCCAGATTAATGCACAAGCCAGTCGTTACGCTGATACAGCGGCGTTATTTCAGGCGTTGGGCGGCGGATGGTGGAACCGTACAAATTTATCTGCCTCCTTAGTGGCGGAGCAACAGAAAAAAGAAAACAGTGATATTGATAAATGCAAGATTCTAGGCGTAATACCCATACTTTTTTGCCATGAATCTTGATCTTCTATTTTTTAAATAGATTAAAACGTGGCGACTACTATTGATGTTTGAACAAAACCCTGGCAGGAAACAGAAATGATTAAACGTATGATCATTATGCTCATCGTGGTCGGCATAGTACTCGGCGGTATTTTTGGTTTCATTAACTTCAAGGGGCGCATGACCAAGAAGTTTATGACGTCTCAGGGTGAACCGCTGCAAACCGTTTCCACCATAACAGCGGGGTTCCTGGAATGGTTGCCGAAGCTGGAAGCAGTCGGCAGCCTGCAAGCTGTTCAGGGGACTAATATCAGTGCCGAGGTATCCGGCATTGTAGCGAAAATCCACTTCAAACAGGGCGACAATGTAAAACTCGGTACGCCTTTGTTGCAACTGCGCGCCGATGACGATCTTGCCAAACTGCAATCGCTAAAAGCTACAGAGCAACTGGCGCGTATCACCTACCAGCGAGACCTGGAACAGTTCCGCGCAGAAGCTATCAGCAAGCAGACAGTCGACATAGACAAGGCGAACCTTGACGTGGCTGTCGCCAATGTTGCCCAACAACAGGCACTGATTGATAAAAAGCTGATTCGTGCTCCCTTCTCTGGCCGACTGGGTGTGCGACTCGTGGATGTGGGTCAATATCTTGATGCGGGTACGGCGATAGGCACCCTACAGGCACTGGACACTGTCTTTGTGGACTTTTTTCTGCCACAGCAAGCATTAGCTACACTCAAAATTGGTCAAAAGGTGACGCTCAAAACTGACGCCTATCCAACACAACAATTCACTGGCGATATTACGGTGATCAATCCCAAGATTGACATCAACACGCGTAATGTACTGGTAAGGGCTACACTGGAAAATCCTGAGCACAAACTACTGCCCGGAATGTACGCCACCGTGAATGTTGCAACCGGCCTGGCGCACCGGTATATCACTCTGCCTCGCACGGCAATCACCTTTAACTCTTTCGGCTCTACCGTCTATCGGGTGGAAGACGGTGGTAAAGACGAAAAAGGCAAACCCAAGCTCATTGCCAAACAAAGCTTTGTTACCACAGGTGATTCGCGCGGTGATCAGATCGCAATCCTTAAAGGTATTAATGAAGGCGAAACAATAGTGACTTCCGGTCAAATAAAACTACGGAACGGCTCACCCGTTACGGTCGATAATTCAATACTACCCAGCAACGACGATACTCCGCAACCAATCGACCAATAAACTGCCATGAATCTAACCGATATTTTTATCCGCAGGCCCATACTGGCTACGGTAGTCAGCATGATGCTGCTGGTATTGGGACTGCGCGCACTGAGTGGTTTAGCGGTTTTGCAGTATCCTCGCACCGAAAACGCCATAGTAACCGTCACTACGACTTACTATGGCGCTGATCCGGAGATAATCGCGGGTTTTATCACTACGCCGCTGGAAAACAACATCGCTCAGGCAAACGGCATCGACTACATATCATCGACCAGCCATAACAGTCTCAGCACAATAACCGCCAATCTGCGGCTCAATTTTGATCCAAACAAGGCCTTGACAGAGATCAATGCCAAGGTCAATGCCGTACTCAATCAACTACCGCCGGAATCGCAAACTCCGGTTCTCAGTGTAAAAATCGGCGAAACCATTGATGCGATGTATATCGGTTTTTCCAGTGACATCTTGCCCGCCAACAACATCACCGATTATTTGATCCGCTCGGTACAGCCCAAATTACAGGCGGTGGAAGGCATCCAGACTGCGGAATTGCTGGGTAGCAAAAACTTTTCCTTGCGTGCCTGGTTAGATCCCAACAAACTGGCAGCCTATGCACTCACCGCATCCGATGTCAGCACAGCACTGACAAAAAACGACTTTATAGCAGGACTGGGGACCACCAAAGGCCAGATGGTGCAAATCAACCTGACCGCGTCGACCAGTCTGCATTCGGTCGCGGAATTCGAGAATTTGATCATCAAGCAACAGGACGGCGCAATTATCCGCTTGAAAGATGTGGCTAATGTCACCCTGGGCGCTGACGATTACGAAGAAAGCGTCTCTTTCGATGGCAACAAGGCCGTTTATATTGGCCTACAGGTTGCCCCCAGCGCCAACCTTCTTGAAGTTATCGGCAGGGTACGTGCAGTTTTTCCGGATATTCAGGCCCAGTTACCGGAAGGCATCAGCGGTAAGATCGTCTACGACTCGACAAAATTTGTTGATAGCTCTATAGATGAGGTTGTCCATACCCTGATCGAAGCTTTGCTGATTGTCACTCTGGTAGTGTTCGCCTTCCTGGGCTCGCCACGTTCGGTGCTAATACCCGTTATAGCGATACCCCTTTCCCTGATTGGATCGGCCTGGTGGTTGACGACGCCATCATTGTCGTCGAGAATGTCAACCGGCATCTTGAAGACGGTATGCAGCCGATTCCGGCTTCACTGCTGGCAGCCCGTGAACTGACTGGTCCCATTATCGCCATGACCATTGTTTTAGTTGCCGTCTATATTCCGGTCGGCTTTCAAAGTGGACTTACCGGCGCCCTGTTCTCCGAGTTTGCTTTTACCGTAGTCGGTGCAGTAACCGTCTCCGCCATTGTGGCGCTGACGTTGTCGCCGATGATGTGTTCCCGGCTACTCAAAGCACATACCCACGACCGCAATGGCTGGGAAGAACGCCTCGTCGATTTTATCGACCGCCGTGTCTTTGCAATGCAGCGCATCTATTCACGAACACTGCATGGATCACTCAATTATTTGCCCGTGACAGCTGTATTTGCTGTCATCATACTCGCCAGCATCTACTTTCTTTATGGCAGCTCCAATAGAGAACTCGCTCCGCAGGAAGATCAAGGTGTCATTATTACCATGTCCACGTCAGCACCGGACGCCACGCTCCAGCAACGCCTGGTTTATGCCGACCAGGTTTATCAGAAATTCATTAAGCATCCGGAAAGCGATCACGTCTTTCAGCTAAATGCGCCGGGGCAGTCCATCGCGGGTACAGTCCTCAAACCCTGGGATGAGCGAAAACTGACCGCCACTGAACTTCAACCCGTGATTCAGCAGGAAATGAATGAAATCGCCGGGGTTCGTGTCGCCGCTTTCCAGCCGCCGCCATTACCGGGCAGTACCGGTCTTCCAGTGCAGTTCGTCATCGGCACCACCGAGTCGTTCGATCAATTGAACACGGTGATGCAGCAATTTATGCAGGAAGCGCAAAAAAGCGGCATGTTTATATTCCTGGACACTGACCTGAAAGTCGATCAACCACAATCACAAGTTGAAATTGACCGCAATAAAACGGCTATGCTGGGACTCACCATGCAGGATGTGGGTTCGTCTCTGGCATCAATGCTGGGAGGCGGTTATGTCAACTATTTCAGCATGGCAGGCAGATCCTACAAAGTAATTCCCCAGATACAGCAAAGTTCCAGACTCAATGCCGATCAGTTGCTTAACTACTATATTCGTGCGGCTGACGGAACGACAGTTCCGCTATCGACCATCGCCACAATCAGCACGAAAACAGTGCCGCAATCACTGAATCGCTTCCAGCAATTAAATGCCGCCATTATTTCCGGTGTGCCTTTTCCAGGTGTTACGCTGGGTGATGCAATCAATTCCCTGAAGGCTATCGCAGTGAAAGTACTGCCTCCCGGCTATTCGGTGGACTATGCAGGACAATCGCGGCAACTGGTCAAGGAATCCAGTGGTTTTATTTTTACTTTCCTGTTCGCTTTGATCATTATTTTTCTGGCACTGGCGGCGCAATTCGAGAGTTTCCGCGACCCGCTGATTATTCTGGTATCGGTGCCCATGTCCATCGCTGGTGCGCTCATCTTCATTGCCTTGGGTATCGGCGGGGCGACCCTGAACATCTACACAGAAGTAGGCCTGGTCACGCTGATGGGACTAATCAGCAAACACGGCATCCTGATTGTCGAATTCGCAAATATCATGCAAAAGGAAGGCATGTCCAAGCGCGAAGCGATAGAGCATGCTGCCGGCATCCGGCTACGCCCCATTCTCATGACCACCGCGGCGATGGTACTGGGTGTTTTGCCACTGATTTTTGCAACCGGCGCGGGTGCCGTGTCGCGTTTCAACATAGGTCTGGTCATAGCGACCGGCATAGCCATCGGCACCTTGTTCACACTGTTCGTAGTCCCTGCGGTGTATCTACTGATTGGACAGAATCATTCCAAGTTAGCGGCGAATACCCTGTAGCAGGGTCGGATATGGACTGAATGCCACAACAATGAATACCAAGTTCGGAACCGATAACGAAAATTTATTTGCACAACCTTTGAAATCGCCTTAATATAGTTTCGATACGATACTATTATTAACAACAAATAGAGGTGCATCATGAAAATTTTACCTAAACGTCCTTGGCTTTTGGCTGCATTGGGATTGCTTGGAGTCGGTAGTGTGTGCTTGGCGGCAGCGCAACCGGATTATTTATCGATCACGGAAGTAGACGTTGAAGTTGAAAGCAAAAATTCGGTAAAAACTTTAGATTTGGAAATTAAAACCAAAGCCAATATTCCGGTTGATGGCAAATCCGGTGCTTTCGGTTATGGCGCATTAAGCGACGGCGGTAATAATTTATTAGTGCTCGTGTCGCATTTACCTATAGATGACAGTTCGCATGAAAATCCGAAGAGCGGCTTTCATACCCATATACTTGATTTGAAGGCGCCGACTGATGCTTGTAAAGACGCAAATTTCGAAGTCGACCTGGTGAATTCAGGCAAGAATACGGGGTTCGACGCCGATTATAAATACAAGATCAAAGGTAATGAAGCGAGTGTTTCTGACGTGCCCGTCAGCGATCTGGGCGATGCCGGTGTAGAAACAGTGGTATCGTTCACGCTCAAGCCGATATTGGATGCTGCTCAAAAACCAAGCAATCTATGCGTTTATGTAGTCGAGCAAAAATAAACTTGAAATTTAACCGCTTTAAGTCCATTCAAGATATTTTCAAATGACAACAACGGGTGACCCAACGGTCACCCGTTGTGCGGTTTTTAGGTTCTGTTAACATATGTCTTTCAACCCCCAAAATTTCAGGATTTTGGGGTGAAAATGCCAAATCGGATAGTATTGACCGATGAAGAATGGCAAACGTTTTATAACTTGTGACTATTGGGCCAACGAGTTTATGGGGGTCTGACCGGAGTCGCAAAGCTAGAGTACAGTTGCTGTATGTTTTGCATGAGCAGCAAAATAAACACCAGTAAATTTGACAGACTATTTATTTACCCTCACGATAACTATTTTTTAAGATGAGTAACAAGTAAATGAAAGCTGATATATTGGGTTTTACAGGTTCTGTCAGGTTACTGCGGGGGACCTTCCGGGGTCTGGCTCTGTTAATGGTCCTGTTATTTTCAGGGTGCGCTTCTATCGGTCACGAGTTCCCGGCCGGACAGATATCAACTATCCACATAGGGGAAACCACCCAGAATGATATCTATACGACATTCGGAAAACCCTGGAGAACAGGTATAGATAATGGCATGAAGACGTGGACTTACGGTAATTATCAGTACAGCCTGTTTAGTGACCACAGCGCTGAAGATCTGGTGATTAAATTTGACAAGCGCAATGTCGTTTCTGCCTTTGTCTTCAATACCACCAAGCGTTCGAAATAAGTCGACAGAGACGCGATATATTTATTGCGTCTCTACAAGTCGCCACTGCCCATCATATCCAAAGCCAAGGCTTCTGCAACCTTGATGCCATCCACAGCTGCCGAAAGAATTCCGCCCGCATAACCCGCGCCCTCGCCTGCCGGATACAATCCCCGTGTATTGATGCTTTGGTAATGTGCATTGCGCTTGATACGAATCGGAGATGATGTGCGCGTTTCGACACCCGTCAACACCGCATCATTCATGGCAAAGCCCTTGATTTTTTTGTCGAAGGCGGGCAAGGCTTCGCGTATCGCTTCGATAGCGTAATCCGGCAAAGCCGTACTGAGATCACCTAAATGTACGCCGGGAGTATACGAGGGTAAAACTGAACCAAACGCAGAAGAAGGACGATTTGAGAGAAAATCGCCTACCAGTTGCCCGGGTGCCTGATAGGTTTCTCCGCCCAATTTGAAAGCATTAGCTTCCAGTTTGCGTTGAAAATCAATGCCGGCCAACGGATGCCCCGGATAATCATCCGGGGTGACACCAACAACGATACCGCTGTTGGCGTTTCGCTCATTGCGTGAGTATTGACTCATGCCATTGGTAACCACATGTCCTGCTTCAGAGGTAGCTGCCACCACCGTTCCACCAGGACACATACAGAAACTGTAAACCGAGCGGCCATTGCGGCAGTGATGCACCAGTTTGTAATCGGCAGCACCCAGTAACGGATGTCCCGCATGATTGCCGAAACGGCATCGGTCGATGAGTGACTGTGGATGCTCAATGCGAAAGCCGATAGAAAAAGCTTTGGCTTCAATATAAACACCGCGCTCATAGAGCATTTTGAAGGTGTCACGCGCACTATGCCCGACAGCCAGCACCACATGATTACTACGAATGGTTTCACCACCGGCAAGTATGACACCGCGTACCTGACCGTTATCAATATCAATTGCATCCACGCGGCTCTGGAATCGAATCTCTCCACCCAATGATTCGATGGTGGCGCGTATTTGCTCCACCATAGAAACCAGTTTAAACGTGCCGATATGGGGCTTGCTGACATGCAGAATTTCGGCAGGCGCGCCCGCTTTTACGAATTCAGTCAGTACTTTGCGGCCATAATGATGGGGATCCTTGATCTGGGTATAAAGTTTGCCATCGGAAAACGTGCCTGCGCCACCTTCACCAAACTGCACATTGGATTCCGGATTAAAAATGCCTTTACGCCAAAGGCCGAAAGTATCTTTGGTACGTTCCCGCACTTCCTTACCCCGTTCCAGAATAATCGGGCGAAAGCCCATCTGCGCCAGAATCAATCCGGCAAATAGCCCGCAAGGCCCTGTACCAATAACAACAGGCCGTTCTGTCATATTGTCCGGGGCCCGGGTTACAAAATGGTAAGTGGTGTCGGGCGTTAAAGAGATGTGTGGATCATTTTTTAGATGCGTTAAAATAGCGTGTTCATTTTTCGTTTCAACATCCAACGTATAAACAAGACTGATCGCATCCCGCTTACGAGCATCATGGCCTTGCCGGAATATAGCATACCTGATGAGCTCCTCCGCACCGATACCCAATCGATTGATTATGGCTGTTTTGATTGCGCTTTCCGGGTGATCCAGCGGGAGTTTAAGTTCAGTGATTCTCAACATGTTTGATATTCCAATAAAGCCGTCTATAAGGCTCTATGCTTTTCCAGCGTTAGTGTAATGGCAGATTAGCCAAGTTATTGATATCAGGTCTTTAAATACGCACTCAGCATACGAAGCTTTATTTTTTCTTCGTGATCCTTGTGCTGAGAGGTCATTAATACACCCAATCTTTTTCATTGCGTTAGTGAGTGTTTATTACTTGATCATTTTACATTAATAGGGTTTTTCTTGTTAGCTGCTCTGACTTAGGGCTCCTTACGGCAAGCATTGCCTGCATCAGGACATTCATTACAGGAAGAAAAAACATTTCCGACTAATTTTATTGGTTTCTATGCCTGCTACTAGCCGTCAATTTGATTTTCTATAGCCATAGAACTGCCGTTTGTGAATATAATTAGTGTTTTTCTATAATAAAAATAATAACCGTTCGGTATAACAACGACACTTTGCGTGCTACACAACAAAAAAGAGGGATAAACCAATGAATCAACCAAGATTACTCGTCATATTTTCTATTATTGCTTTTTTCAATATTGGCGCGGCTAATGCAACAGAGCATCATAGCGGCCATGGCGGCGGTAATGCAGGCGGCGGGGGGCGCAGCACAGCAGGCACTTGCGGTAAACCCCATCTAGGCAAATTTATGCCGCCCCATTTGGCAACTGTCGCACCTGAAGCCGAGTTTTCTTTTACGGTTTTCAATATAGACAAGCCTGAGCAAATTTCTGTCACGGTAAAGAATATACCTGTTGAAGTCACTTCTGAGTATAAAGATCCTTATTATCTGATTAAAGGAAAAATACCTGCCTCTCTTGTTAACACGGCAGCTCGAATTAACATCAAGGTAAGTGCCAAATCCCCGCATTGTGAAGCCGAGAACGGTTGGCTGTTGAAAATATCCGGAAAATAATCACTTTTTTGTGCTCAACACGTTATCAACTGTGCCACAATAAATACTGTCGCAGTTGATATATCTGCCAGGCTCCTCTTCGTCATTAATAATTGCTGGAATATTATCTATGTCAGAAAAAAATTCAACTATGCAATGTGCAGCCTTCTGCCTGGCGCTACGATTTGATATTAGTGCATTAGCATCTGTGCTATCAGATTCAATGCTGATAAGAATTATTAAAGGCGCATTACTCATTGAAGACAATCACACCTGGTCAGTTGTCTTCGATTATGGCGCTGTTGTGCACTGGAATGTCAGCTCGGAACAGCAGGTTAAGCTGCATCAGTTATTATTGAATCATGCAGAAAACCCGCTAACTATCATAGAGGAAGAAAATTTCACTTTCGCTCTCGATTGCCCAGCGACTCGTATTATTGAAGATCATATTGAAATCGAATCTTCGGATCCCATTCTGATATTTTCATTATCCCAAGGCATGGCGCAGTCGATTAAGCTGGCCTCTTTTGAAACCAACGCCATAACAACTATCATCAATACCAGCTATATTCCAAAATCATTGGCTGAAAATGGCAGCATCAAGTTAAGTCGCCATAAAATTGCGAAAATCCGCGGACAGTTGTTTTTAACCAAAAGCGATATTATTTTAAATTATGACTTACTGGATACGCCTGATTTCTTTTGGGAATACCCCGAATATGAAGCTTTCTACAATATAACGGCAAAATATCTGGAAATAGCTCCGCGCACCGAGGTATTGTCAAAAAAGCTGGAAACTATCCATGAATTATTTGAAATGTTGGCGGACGAGCAAAAGCATAGACATTCATCGATATTGGAATGGATTATTATCTGGCTGATCGCTTTTGAAATCGG
>NQJI01000075.1 GCA_002256705.1 Methylococcaceae bacterium NSM2-1 | reverse complement strand
GTAATGTTCATTTGAGATCCTGTTAAACAAAAAAAGCCCGATAGCGTGATTGTTATACGTTATCGAGCTTTTTAAAAGGGCGTAGAGACACAAGTGTTGCGTTTCTATCCGCCGCGCTTTCTAAATCTATCCAATGTTCTTAACTGCATAACAGCTTGCGCCAATTGTGCCTGGGCTGTTGCGTAATCAATTTTACCCGATTTATCAGCCAGAGCTTCTTCTGCTTTCGCTTTAGCATCTAATGCGGCTGCTTCATCAATATCTTTTGCTCTAATCGCCGTGTCAGCCAAAATGGTAACCAGATGAGGTTGCACCTCTAAAAGTCCGCCTGATATATAGAATGGATAGCTTTCATTATCACTCACTTTTACCCGGACTTCACCGGGATTAAGCTTTGTTATTAAGGGGGCATGCCGAGGCGAAATACCCACTTCGCCAAGTTCAGCGGGGGCAAATACCATTTCTGCCAGCCCGGAGAATATCTCACGTTCAGCGCTCACGATGTCTACATGTATGGTCATGGTCATTTTTTTACCTGTTTCAATCCCCTCCCTGCCATCAGGCAGAGAGAAACATACATTAGCCTTTTATTGCCTTTGCTTTCTCAAGCACTTCGTCTATGGTACCTACCATATAAAAAGCCTGCTCAGGAATAGCATCGTAGTCACCGTCAATAATACCCTTAAAACCGGCAATAGTATCTTTCAGGGACACATATTTACCTGGAGAGCCGGTAAACACTTCAGCAACAAAGAAAGGTTGAGACAAGAACCGTTGCATTTTTCGTGCTCTTGCTACAGTCAATTTATCTTCTTCAGATAATTCATCCATACCCAGAATCGCGATAATATCGCGCAATTCCTTGTATCGTTGCAAGATACCCTGAACTTTACGTGCTACATCGTAGTGCTCTTGTCCGATTACCAAGGGATCAAGCTGACGGCTGGTTGAATCCAGTGGATCAATAGCGGGATAAATACCTAACTCGGCAATTTGTCGTGACAATACGACAGTCGCATCCAGGTGAGCAAAGGTTGTAGCAGGTGATGGGTCAGTTAAGTCATCTGCCGGTACGTAAACCGCCTGGATAGAGGTAATAGAACCGGTTTTGGTTGAGGTAATACGTTCTTGTAAAACACCCATTTCTTCGGCCAGTGTAGGCTGGTAACCCACCGCTGAAGGCATACGACCCAACAGCGCCGATACTTCAGTACCCGCCAGTGTATAACGGTAAATGTTATCAACGAAGAACAAAACGTCACGGCCTTCATCTCGGAAATATTCCGCCATTGTCAAACCGGTCAAGGCAACACGCAGTCTGTTGCCGGGTGGCTCGTTCATTTGTCCATAAACAAGTGATACCTTGTCAATTACGTTTGAATCGGTCATTTCGTGATAGAAGTCGTTACCTTCACGAGTACGTTCGCCCACGCCCGCAAACACTGAGTAACCGCTATGCTCGATAGCGATGTTACGAATCAGCTCCATCATGTTGACGGTTTTACCAACGCCTGCACCACCGAATAAACCAACTTTACCACCCTTGGTGAATGGGCAGACTAAATCGATAACTTTAATACCGGTTTCCAGCAATTCGTTTGCGGCAGCTTGTTCTGCATAGCTAGGCGCTTCACGATGGATACCCCATTTTACTTTTTCACCGATAGGTCCTTTTTCGTCTATGGGTTGCCCCAGGACATTCATAATGCGTCCTAGGGTTTCCTGACCCACTGGCACAGAGATTGGTGCATTTGTATTGTTAACAATCAAACCTCTGCTTAAACCATCGGTACTTCCCATTTTTGGCAAGTCTGCACGTGAAAATTCCACGTCAACGACCGCGCCGATAATTTGAACGATTTTACCCGAACTCATTGAGTTGTCCTCTAAGTGTTGTGTCATTTTGCTTCGACCGTAGGGGCAATCCCTTCTGGTTGCCCAAGCCCGATGGGCAGGCACAAGGCCGGCCCCTACGTGGATTAAACAGCTGCGGCACCGGCAACAATTTCTGAAATTTCCTGAGTAATGGCGGCTTGTCTGGCTTTGTTGTAAATCAGTTGCAGCTCACCTATTAGGTTTCCGGCATTATCCGAAGCACTCTTCATGGCCACCATTCTGGCTGCCTGCTCACAGGCATTGTTTTCAACCAGCCCCTGGTAAACTTTGGATTCGATAAAACGAGTCAATAAATGATCCAAAACCTCTTTGGCATCAGGCTCATAAATATAATCCCAATGACCACTCAGATTTTCGTCAAGTTCGCAGGCAACTACAGGAAGCAACTGTTCGACTGTAGGCCGCTGAGTCATGGTATTCACGAATTCATTGCTAACTACATACAACTGATCGATTCTACCTGCCTCATAGGCATCCAGCATGATTTTAATGACGCCGACAATGTCCTTCAGATGTGGTGTGTCGCCCAATTTAGAAACCTGACCGACTAAATTCACCTTTAGATTACTAAAGAAACCGAAAGCTTTTGAGCCAATTGTACAAACATCTACGTCAATATTGGCTTTGTCCCATTGCATTAAGTGGGTCAGCGTCTTTCTGAATAAATTTGAATTCAGTCCGCCGCACAAGCCTCTATCGGAGCTCACCACAATAATACCCACGCGTTTAACATCTCGTGCAATCAGATAAGGGTGTTTATACTCTGGATTGGCTTGAGCCAAATGTTTGATGATCCGGCCAATTTTTTTAGAATAGGGCCGTGTTGCCTGCATTCTGTCTTTTGTTTTACGCATTTTACTCGCAGCAACCATCTCCATTGCCCGAGTGATCTTTTGAGTATTCTTGATACTCCCGATCTTTGTGCGTACTTCTTTACCAACAGCCATTTGAAGACCCTTTTACCAACTATGAGTTTTAATGAAAGTTTCAATAGCGGTTCTTAAACCACTGCTGATTTCATTACTAAAATCGCCAGTTGCATTAATGTTGTTCATTAATTCAGCATGTTCTGATTTCATATACAACTGTAAAGCAGCTTCAAAATCGAGTACCTTATTCACTTCTATGCTATCAAGGAAACCTTCATTAGCTGCAAACAACGAAACCGCCATTTGCGCGACAGACATCGGCGAGTATTGATTTTGCTTCATTAATTCCGTGACCCGTTGGCCGCGTTCAATCTGTTTGCGGGTGCTTTCATCAAGGTCCGAAGCAAACTGTGCAAAAGCCGCCAATTCCCGGTACTGAGCCAAATCAAGACGTGTACCGCCACCCAATTTCTTGATGATCTTTGTCTGTGCTGCACCACCCACTCGCGATACCGACAAACCGGCGTTTACAGCTGGACGGATGCCTGAGTTAAACAAGTTGCTCTCAAGGAAAATCTGACCGTCGGTAATGGAAATAACGTTAGTCGGCACGAAAGCAGATACGTCACCACCTTGGGTTTCAATAATGGGCAATGCTGTCAAAGAGCCAGTCTTACCTTTTACCTTGCCACCAGTCAGCTTTTCAACTTCATTCGCATTAATACGGGATGCTCTTTCCAGCAAACGCGAGTGCAAATAAAACACGTCACCCGGATATGCTTCACGGCCTGGTGGGCGACGCAACAATAAAGAAACCTGACGATAAGCCCATGCCTGTTTTGTCAAATCGTCATATATAATCAGGGCATCTTCACCACGGTCTCTAAAGAATTCACCCATCGAACAGCCAGTATAAGGTGCGATAAATTGTAGTGCAGCTGACTCAGACGCGGATGCCGCAACAATAATCGTATGCGCCATTGCACCATGCTCTTCCAACTTGCGAACTACGTTGGCAATTGATGAGCGTTTTTGACCGATAGCCACATAGATACATTTAATGCCTGTACCTTTTTGATTAATGATGGCATCAATCGCAATAGCTGTTTTACCGGTCTGTCTATCACCGATTATCAATTCCCGCTGTCCACGACCTACTGGAATCATCGCATCAATAGATTTCAAACCCAACTGCACGGGTTGATCAACCGATTGACGGGCAATGACGCCCGGCGCAATTTTTTCAATTGGAGCCGTTTCGGTGGTATCAATAGCACCTTTACCATCGATAGGATTACCCAGCGCGTCAACAACACGACCCAGTAATGCCTCTCCAACAGGAACTTCCAAAATTTTCCCGGTACATTTTACGGTATCGCCTTCAGTAATGTGCTGGTAAGAACCTAATACCACCACACCCACTGAGTCTCTTTCAAGGTTAAGTGCCATCCCAAACGTATTGCCCGGGAATTCGAGCATCTCACCTTGCATTGCTTCAGAAAGACCATGTACTCTTACAATACCGTCAGTCACACTGACTACGGTACCTTCTGTATGCGCTTCGGCACTCAGGTCGAAGTTTTCGATCTTCTTTTTAATCAGATCACTTATTTCAGATGGGTTTAATTGCATGTGCTTTTTCTCACTCTCACTGTAGCGCTTTTTGCATGTGTTGAAGCCGGCCTCTAATAGATCCGTCAATTACTCTGTCGCCTGCTCGTACGAGAAAGCCACCAATTAATGACTTATCCACGGTTACATTCATATGGATTTTTTTGCCCAGAGTCTTTTCCAGTGTTGCCGTAAAATCTTGCTTTGCTTCTTTGGATAATGCGTAAGCAGTCAATACTTCAACCTCGACATAACCCTCATCTTCTGCTTTAAAGGCTTCGAAAAGCTTCGCAATAGTGGGCAATAGACCTAGTCGATTGTTATGAACCAGCAATTTCAGAAAATTTTCATTCTCTTCATTAACGTGCCCCTGGCAAATATCCAGCATAAGTGCTGACAATCTTTGTTTGTTCACCTTGGGGTTATCGACTACAACAGAAATGTCTTCATTCCTTAGGACAGCCGACATAAACGCCAAGCTCTGCGACCACTTTGCAGTCGCTTGAGTTTCCTTGGCCCTTTTAAACACTGCCGCTGCGTAAGGCCTAGCTAATGTTGCCAGTTCGCTCATTATGCTTAACCCAGTTGATTAGAGACTTTACTAATAATGTCCTGGTGCTTAGCTTTATCAATTTCTGCACCCAGAATCTGTTCTGCAGCGCTTAAAGCCAAATCAGCCACTTCTTGACGCAAACCTTCTTTAGCCTGCTGTATTTCCTGTTCAATTTGTGCTTTTGCTGCAACGATCAAACGATCACCTTCTTTTTTAGCGGCGTCTTTTGATTCTTCAACAATTTCATTAGCGCGTTTCTGAGCCAGGGTAACAATCTCTGAAGATTGTTCTTTAGCTTCTTTTAAAACGCCCTTGGCTCTTTTCTCAGCCAAAAGAATTTCTTCCTGCCCCCTTTCGGCGGCGGCTAAACCATCGGCAATTTTCTTTTTACGTTCTTCTAAAGAGTCAAATAAAGGAGGCCAAATGTACTTCATGGTAAACCATACCAGAAGTGCAAATGTAATCATTTGCCCAATCAGAGTAGCATTGATACTCACGATGCGTTCCTCTTGTTGCTATTGAAATTAGACAGTTTGGTTAACCCGCAGCCGCAGCTTGTACAGCCGACAGGAATGGGTTTGCGAAAGTAAAGAACAACGCCAAACCAACGCCAATCATTGTTACCGCGTCCAACAGACCAGCAACAACAAACATTTTTACTTGCAGCATAGGGACCATTTCCGGTTGACGGGCAGCGCCTTCCAGAAATTTTCCACCCAATAGACCGAAGCCTATAGCAGTTCCTAAAGCGCCCATGCCAAGAACCAGACCCACTGCGATAGCAGTCATGCCTTGTACGTCAGCAATTAATTTTGCAATTTCCATGAAACCTCCAAACGGTTAGTTAAGTAATAAAAAAACAGTTAAACAATAATTAATGATCTTCGTGCGCCATGCTCAGGTAAACAATAGTTAATACCATGAATATAAAAGCTTGTAGAGTAATAATTAAAATGTGAAAGATTGCCCAGGGGAAACTCAATATCGGCTGAATATACCAGGGAAGTAAGGCAATCAAAATAAAAATCAATTCACCCGCATACAGGTTTCCGAATAAACGAAGCGCCAGTGAGATTGGTTTTGCAATTTCTTCTACTAATTTCAACAGCAGGTTGAATGGCAATAACCAGGGGCCAAAGGGCTGAAACATTAGCTCTTTAGCAAAGCCCCAGGGACCTTTTATTTTGATGCTGTAAAAAATAATCAAACAGAACACTGAAATGGACATGGCAAAGGTCGCATTCAGATCGGTACTTGGAACGACCCGAAGGTATTCGATGCCCATCATCGATCCAATCAACGGCAATATATCTACTGGAAATAAGTCCATGAAATTAAAAAGAAACACCCAGCAAAATATAGTCAATGCCAGCGGTGCAATTAATTTACTGTGGCCATGAAAGCTGTCTTTAACCTGGTTATCAACAAACTCTATCAGCATTTCAGCAAAATTCTGCACTAATCCAGGCACACCGGAAGTTGCTTTTTCTGCTGCCATCTTAAAAAACCAGATAAACAGGCCGCCTAAAATGGCTGAGAAAAACAAGGTATCAAGATGCAGTGTCCAAAAACCTTCACCAGCGTGTAGTGGAGTTAAATGGTGAATAATATAACCGGTTGCACCTTCGGCGGCATGAACTTCGGTAGCCATTGTTCCTCTCTTAATTAAAAATAATGTTAGCGCATCAGTAACGCAAACCAAAAAACCGATAATGCTGTTATGTATCCAGCTAACAGCGGTAATATTTCTATGTTTGGGATTTTAAAAATCAGTATGAACAGAGCCGCTGTTAATAACAATTTGCCCGATTCTCCCGCATAAAAGGAGTTTACAATCTTTCGCGCTGGTTTACCGGAGGATCTGTGTATCCGCAAGGCAAAGTACAGATTGGGAACGAAAGCTGCCATTCCCCCTAAAGCGCTAGATAAGCATTGCTGCCATCCCCCTGCAAAGGCAAAGCCAGCAGTGATTATCAGTATTATCAGAATTTGATAACTTAGAATTTTACTGACAGTAGATAATTTTCTACCTGTCACACGGCTCTCCAAACATAATAGCTTGAGGATTATAGCTAGCGGTCTTGATTAAATCAAGGTGGAATAAAATCAAGCTATAAGTTAATAGCTTGTTAAAATCTTATTTGTGCCGATTATGGTCCAGTATATTACCCAAAAATTGTTCAAGACGGCAGATTGGGGTGAAAAAAGAAAATTAAGGAATGCATAAAGCCACGATTAGAATCTGCTTCTAATGGCGATTATTTGTTCTTGAGTTTTCACCTCGTCAATATAAAACCCATTTTCTCGTTTTGTTCGACACGCCAACCTGCTGCAGTCAGCTGGTTCAAAAATGTCTGATTCAGCGGCAAGTCTTTTTTATCAACATCATGGTTAGGGAAAATTGACACCACGACGCCTTGTTCCACAGGTATATTGACCAGTTTTTTCAAAGGCTCATCAATAAATTCGTCGCCATGAAGTATCGGAAACACATGCCTGACTGGAACAGCGCAGATAACCCGATAAACAAAACCGTAATTTGACACGCCTAAACGCCCGTTTAAATTTGTACATAGCGGATCTGACTGTTGATGTTTTTTTATTTGCTCAGCAACTGCCACGACATTGGCGTCATAAAAATTATACTTGTATAGTTGCGGTATGTAGTAAATTCGTATCAACAACAAACCCGATACCAACGCCAGACCCAGCCATCGCCAGCCGATTCTAACGCTTGTATTTTTGAGGATAAGCGCCAAAACAATTAATAGCGAAAACAGGTATGGCAGCGCATGTCGCTCGGAAATAAGCTCTCCCCACTGATATTTTGTACGCGCAACAATGACAATGGCCGCCCCCAGAAGGCAATACAATACGGCAATAATAAAAGCCTGTTTTTCAGGTTTTTGCCATTGTTTCCAGGTAGTTAATACCTGCCAAACCAGCAGAACTAAGACCATAATCAAGCAAATAACGCCCAGGGTGTTTCTGGCGAGAAACGTATCCAGGTCAGCCAGCAATAACAGAATATTCAATTGCGCTTCTATAAAAGCGTGACTGTTTTCGATAAATCCGACTGAACTGGGAGGCATCGAGTAAGGCTGAATTTTCCCAAAGACCATGAGATTTCTAATCATCCACGGTACAACGACAGCTGAAAAACTCAGCAGCCAGACGCAAGCGATGACTATTATTTTGCGGCGATTTTCAGCTTCAAAAACAATCGACCAGGCGATAAATCCGCATATACTGAGCACGAAGGCAAGATTCGCATTTCTGAGAAGGTAGGCAAAACCAACAAGGAAACCGGCAACACACCAGGCTATCAAGCGATCACCCGCTTTAAGCACCAAGCCCATACAAAAAATCACCAGCAGCACCGACAATATATCGGTAGAAGCCACGTTACCCCAGCGGATGATTGCCGGGGTAAACACTACCAGCAAGCCAATTAACAATGCGACTTCAGCGCTTACATTACGCCTGAATGAAAATACCATGCAAGCAGGTATTAATGCCAGCGCAGTCAGACTTAAAAAAAGCGCCACAACTTCGGCAGGCACAGGCAAGAGCAGACTAAACAGCGCTATCAGAATAGGATAGCCAGGCGGAAAAAGCGGGAAAAAGCGGATCAGGGACAAAGGTTGCCGATGGCTCTTCTGTACCATATAGCCCGCTTTCAAACACGCCGCGCTCCATTAAGGTTCTCGCCTGTTCAATATAACAGGCACTATCCGGCGTATAAGGAAAGACAGGCAAAAAATAGGCTAGTGTTGCTGCACAGAGCCCAATGAGTGCTGCCAAACTATAAACAGTTTGTAGCCTGGTCATGATCAGCAGCCCTGGGTAACCAATATAATGCCTAATACCACCAGGCATGTTCCGACAAAACGTATAACGGAAAAAGCTTCGCCGAGCAAAAACACGCCAAACAACGCGGTAAGAATAAACCCCAAACCTACGAATGGATAAGCGATACTCACATCAATCTTCGCCAGCACCCCAAGCCAAAGCACCGCACCCAGCGCATAGAATATAAGACCCAGCCACACATAGAGATTGGAGGCAACCGCGATAACAATTTCCAGCCAGCCGCCGGTAAGACTCTGCTGCACAGCAGATGAAGACATGCCTTGCTTCAAGGTAACTTGAGCAACCGCGGAAATAGTTACACTGATAAAAATCAGCGTTAAAACCGTCCAGGAAATTGTCATTTCTTTCATATCGACACCAGGGTAACCATCATCATATTAATAAAAACGATCCAGCTGGCCTGGTCTTTTAAACTAAAGATCAGTGGGTCATCGTGCATTTCCCCGCGCGAGGTTTTTAACCACAATCGAGACACCCAATAAGCCATCAATGGACATAACAGCCACAATAAATCCGGATAGGAGTATTTGCTAGCGCTCTCCGGGTCGCTAATAAATAAGGCTAACACCAGTATTGATATATAGCCTGCCGCAACGCCCATCGCACTGAGCATAGGGTAATCTGAAACCTGATAATCCCGGCCTTTTATAGTTTCGCGTGATAGGCGTTGCATTGCAATTAATTCGGTGCAGCGCTTGACTAAGGCCAGGCTGAGAAAAAGAAACATGGAGAATCCCAGCAACCACGATGACACAGGCACCTCAATTGCATAAGCGCCCGCTACAATTCGAATGGTGTAGAGTGAAGCCAGCAACAACACATCTATCAGCACAATCCTCTTGAAGTAAAATGAATAACTGATTGTTAATCCCAGATAAGCAAGCAATGTAAACAGGAAGTAATCGGAAAGCTGAACTGCCATGCCAAAACCTGCGCCGAACAGGATTATCATAGCCAGAATACCTGAAGCTAAACCGATATCTCCGGCCGCAAATGGGCGTTTACATTTGCGCGGATGATGTCTGTCCGAGACCAGATCAAGCAAATCATTCAGCAAGTAAGTGGCCGAAGCGACCAGGCCAAAGGCCGTGAATGCCGCGACTATCTCAGCGATTGCAGAGAAATTAAACGCATGTGCGGTCAAAATAGGTACACCCAGCAATACATTCTTGGCCCATTGATGAATTCGAAATGCACGTATCCAGGTTTTTGCTATCGGCGGACGATCATCAAACACCCGTTGTACTACATAACCACGTTTCCTGGCCGCAGCGATTACGCCAATATCGGGATTGACAACGATGGCCCGACGCGCTTTAGCCCAAATGGCAAGATCAACACGCTCATTGCCAGCATAGTCAAATGCCGAATCCTTGCAGCAAGCAAGTATAGCTTCAAGCTTGCGCACTCCTTTTAGGTTACGATGCCCATCACTGGCTAATACCTCTTTGAAAATCCCCAGCCTTTTCGCCACTGGCTCGGCCAAACGACGATCAGAAGCTGTCGCCAGGTATAATGTTCGTCCATTCTTTGCTTCGTTATGTAAAAACTCAACAAACTCTTTTTGTAGCGGCAAGACGCTAAAGTCAAATACCGAACGTTTCGCTATTTCTTCTTTAAGACGAGCTTTACCGTATACCAGCCAGTACAGCATAACCAACAACATCCACGGCTGTTTTTTTAATAAAAAGAAAGCACTCTCAATTAATAAATCGGTTTTGATAAGGGTTCCGTCGAGATCAACAAAAAGCGGCACGGAATCACGGGGCGCGCTGCTTTGATCAGACAAAGAAGGCTGTTCTTGTAAGGTTTCTTTGCTCATTTGAATGAATCTTGAGTTAGTCTACTTTCCGCTTCGCGGTATTTTTCCGCACAGAATGCTGCCACTTCCGGGGGCAATGAAGGACCTGGCGCGGTTTTATTCCAGTCCAGCGTTTCCAGATAATCGCGAATATACTGCTTGTCGAAGCTGGGCGGGCTGGTGCCTACCTGATACTGATCAGCTGGCCAGAACCGTGATGAGTCAGGCGTTAAAGCCTCATCAATCAGATATAAAACCCCTGCATCATCAACACCGAATTCAAATTTGGTATCGGCAATAATAATGCCCCTTTCTTTGGCGAATGCTGCCGCTTCTTTGTATAATTTCAAACTGGCATCACGCACCTGCTCTGCCAAGTCCTGCCCCAACAACGTAACGGTTTGTTCAAAAGAAACGTTTTCATCATGCTGATCAACAGCGGCTTTTGTGGACGGCGTATAAATGGCTTCGGGCAATTGCTGCGCCTGCTGTAAACCCTCGGGCAACTTAATGCCACAGACAGAGCCTGATTTCTGGTAATCTTTCCAACCGGAACCTATAAGGTAACCGCGCACTATGGCTTCTACCGGCAGCGGCTTTAATATTTTAACCACAATAGCCCGCCCTTCAATCTGGGCGCGCTCAGCGGCATCAGGAACAACCCGCTCCAACGGAATATTCGCTAAATGGTTGGGCATAATAGTCTGCAATTTTTTAAACCAGAAATTGGAAATGCGGGTTAAAACACGCCCTTTGCCAGGAATCGGATCAGGCATAATCACATCAAATGCCGAAAGCCTATCCGTTGTCACAATTAGCATGTACTTATCATCAATATCGTAAATATCACGCACTTTTCCCCGAGCACGGAGTTTTAGAGAAGACAGTGCTGATTGGTATAGAGCTTCTGGAGCGGTCATAAGTCCTCGCTAAGTTTTGAAATTGGGTTAATAATATAATTTTACCATTATTCTTTACGGAACAGGATTGATAACAATGAGCTGGTTTGGCACAGTGGTGGGAGGAGCATTCGGATTCCTGCTAGGCGGACCTTTAGGTGCCATTTTAGGTGCCTCCTTCGGGCATCAGCTTGGTAAGGGCGTGACAGGCATCGAAACCGGTGAAACACTCAATCCCGGCGATCAGCATCGAGTACAAATGGCATTTTTTACTGCCACCTTTTCGGTCATGGGCCACATTGCCAAGGCTGACGGCCATGTCTCTCCAGAAGAAATTTCGCTGGCCAACCGTATCATGAATGAAATGGCACTTACAAGCGACATGCGGGCAACGGCGATCAAACTTTTTCAGCAGGGCAAGCAAGCTGATTTCCCGCTGGATGAAGTCTTGGCTCAATTTCACAAAGAATGTCATCGACGCACCGATTTAATACGCATGTTTTTGGAAATTCAGCTCAAGGAAGCTTTTGCTGACGGTACTTTGGCTGTTAGCGAAGAAAGGCTGCTTTTGCATATTTGCATTCAACTGAGAATTTCCCGCTTTGACTATGAACGATTGAAAATACAGTTGCAAGCTCAACAACGTTTCCAGGGGCGCGGCTCTTACACCAAAAATACACCGCAAAAAACCAGCCTGCAAGATGCTTATGGCGTTTTAGGCCTAACGCCTTCCGCCAGCAAGGCCGAAGTCAAAAAAGCCTATCGACGATTAATGAGCCAAAATCACCCTGATAAACTGGTCGCCAAAGGATTACCCGAAGAAATGATGCGACTGGCCAAAGAAAAAACTCAAAAAATCAGCAAAGCCTACGAGACTATTCAAAAGGCAGGTTAAAAAATCAACAATATTTGGTTGACAAATCTTAATTTTAATTTTTAAACGTCTCGTGGACAAACGGCTTTATTGTTTGCCCGCGATCCTTAAGATGCCTTGTCCGGGCTAGTAGTCAGTCATTTTAATTATGACGTGTAAAATTTGCCCGCTAAAACTGGTTTTACGTGACATGACAATGCTGATTGAGTACTGGTTGCTATAAATTAATAATGCTTTAGTTCTCCCCCACGTGTGCGTAGAATGTTTTGTCTATTACTGAATATTAATATAGGAAAATGATAATGAAAAAAATAAATCTAGCGGCAGTTTTATTGGGTTTGTCCTTATTTGGAAGCGCTGTTTGTGCAGATGTTACATTGCAATCTAAAGAAGAAGTACAAGGTACCTGGAAGCTGCAATATACCAAAAACTCTTTAACCGATAAACAAGCTATCGATCGGGAAGATACCTGGGTATTTAAAGATGGCAAAGTAACGATCTTACATATTCCTCGCGAAGG
>NQJI01000074.1 GCA_002256705.1 Methylococcaceae bacterium NSM2-1 | reverse complement strand
AAGCGCTAAATCTGCAAGGTGAATCTATTTTATATCAATGACTTGGCCGCCACAACCCGGAAATCCGGATTGGCTACAATACCTATAGCGCACCAAATGAAGATACGTCCGGAAACTGGGTAGAAGTCATGTAATTTCCTGAATGGCCACAATCGACCCCTATGTATAGTACTCAAGTATGTATAGTGCATAGTTGGTTGCAGGCTACGAAGCGCTATTTCGTTGATCTACTGAAAAATTGAAAGCCTATTAACTTGACATAGTTTCTCTGGTACTCTGAAGTGAAAATCCACACACTTCAATATGTCGAGGCCGGCATGTTCATATAGGACAATGCTTAGGCAAGATTCCAAGAGCCCCCCGATATAAAAATATCCCGCTATCACTGCATCAATGCAGTTTTATCAGGCAATGAAACTATGTATAGGGCCTACCAGCAATATCAGGTAGCGCATAGGACAGGGATCACAATTGTTCATAGTCTCAACTCACCCACTGGTTCATCAAATTCTTAATTGAGTTTCGCATTTATATTATCCTCATCAATATCAGGTGAGCGTTTAAACACATTTGCTACGATATACCAAATTAATTTCAAAAACATTGAGATCGCAAAAACAAATAATACCCCCATTTGGTATATTCCTCCCCACGTGGCTCCTTTTTTAAACTGCGGATAGTAAGGAGAAAGATCAGCAAACATACGAAAAAAGAATATTGAGGCGATAAAGACTGCAATGCTTACAAAAAACTTTTTATCAGTTAAAAACAACGGCAAAAACGCCAAAATCGGACATATCACCATTAACACGATAAAAGTTTTATTAATTAACGCTGTTAATAATGGATTCTGTATCTGTGACAGTCTTTCCTTCGTTGCATTGCGTACATCAATTACTTCATCTGTTAAAAGAGGAGCGATAATATGGATTGCCTCTTTTCCTTGTAATTCTATCAGTGCGTTCATTGCGCCAATACGTATCTTGGGCTCGTAATCTTTTAAAAAAAAGACAAGAGTTGGGATTGCTTCCTTTGCCTGTAATTTTGCTACGGCCTCTATCGCTGCAAGGCGTACGTCATAATCGCTATCTTGCAAAAGAGGAATAATACTGGGAATCGCTTCTTTTGCCTGAAACTCTTTTAATGTAGTGACTGCCGTATAGCGTATGCTTTTCTCGTTGTTTTGCAAAAGCGGCATTACATTAGAAATAGCTTCTTTTTTAGGAATCGCGGCATTTTTTTCTTGTAATTGCGTCAATAATTCCATTGCCCGGATTCGTACCTGGTCGTCATTATCATGTAAAAGAGAAACAAGATGAGGGATTAACTCTTTTTCCTGCAATCGTGATATTGAATTTATCGCCTGAAGGCGCACACTGGCAACGAGATCATTTAAAAGCGGAATAATACTGGGAACAGCATTTTCTCCCTGTAGATCCTCTAATGCAGATATTGCGTCACTACGTACACCAGAATTACTATCCTGCAAAAGAAGGGTAATTCTGGGAATCGCTTCTTTTGCCTTTACTTTGCGCAACAGGCCTATTGCGGAAGCACGCATGTTTGCATTGCTATCATGCAAAAGAAGAATAATGCTTGGCACCGCTTCTTTTGCGTCTAAATCCTTTAATGCTTTTATCGCGCTTAAACGCACATTGTCGTCCTTGTCTTTTAAAAGAGAAATAATTCCAGGAAGAGCTTCTTTTCCTTGCAACAAGCCCAGTGCTTCCATGGCTCGAATACGTATATTGCTGTCGTTGTCTTTCAAAAGCTCCGTAATGCCGTAAGCCGCCTCTTTTGCTCGCAATTCCGATAATGTGTATATAGCAGCCATGCGTACAGTGCTTTCGTTATCTTTTAATAGAGGAATAATAGTTGGAATTGCCTCTTTGGCTTCCAATTGCAATAATGCTTCCATTGCGCTGATGCGTACTTTGCTGTCCTTTTCTTGCAAAAGAGGAATAATGCTAGGAATCGCTTCCTTTGCACGGAATTGCACTAATACTTCTATTGCTTTATTCCGAACAGAGCTATCCTTATCTTGCAAAAGAGGAATAATACGGGGAATCGCTTCTTTTGCGCCTAATTGCCCTAATACTTCTATTGCAGCATTGCGTACATAGGGTTCGCTATCTTGCAAAAGAGGAGTGATACTTGGAATTGCTCTTTGTTCTGCCAAGCTTTGCAATAGTTGTAATACGTATGATTTGCTATTGCTTAAGTTTTTTTTCGTGTTTTTTAAAGTAGGAGCAATAGCGGGAACATTTTCTTTTTTTTGTGACTGCACTAATACTTTTTTCGCGCTTTTGCTTCCTTTGTCTTCCTTCTTTCCTGTCAAACATCTCTTTTCAGACCCAGATGAGCGATTAGTACAGTGTTGGGTTTGTTCAGCTAGAACAGTATGATTTACTAAAATCAAGATCAAGGAAAAAATAAAATAGAGTATTATTTTCATAAATAATGAACTGTTTTAATAGGTGGCTTAGGTTTGAAATAACACACATCATGGGTATCTAAAAATTGCTTTTAGCAAATTGACGATACAGTTGTTTTAGTGACTTACTAAAAAAATGCCAATATCCCAAATCTTTAGTGGTTCCCATAAATGATATAATTTCCATGTTTTATTTATGAATTGCCGATTTTTGTCTAAAAACCCTCTCTTTTCCTTGATATCTTAACTGACTATCAGTCACACTCCTGATTGTCACAAATATAACCAGGGCGAAGAATAATTGATTGATTCAAAAGGGATGGCCCAAGGTTTAATTCCCCCCCCCGCCGCCAACAAACAAATCGTCACCCAGTAACGAGCGATACTGCCTCTTAATCAAACTGGTAACTGAAGGCTCCAATAAAAAGGGACAACCGACCTACATCACACTGAATATAAATTCAATTCGCCTAATTAACTGGCTTTTCATCATTCAACGCATACCAGCCAATGGTGATCCGGTAGACCAGCAACACGACTGTTGCAATCAGAATAAAAAAACCGAAACCCATTTCCAACGTCAACCCGGACACTGCAAACCCGGCCAAAGTTACCCAAACAGTTCTGATTTGCCAGTTGAAATGAGATTCCAACCAGGTCCCCTGCGCTTCATTTCGCTTGTAGAAATTAATCGCCACACCTAGCAGCAATGGTAAACCTGCCAGCATGAAGGTTAATGCCTGACACAGGTACACAGTGGCCGCCACTTTTTTTAATATCTGCAATTTCTCTGCATCTTTTTGTTCAGTCGATATATCATTCATAATTAACCTGCCTGTAGAGTTTTTGTGATAGTTGACTCACCATAAACTTATGGTTTTAAGTTATTTTCTTTTCGCCTGTTCGCCCACATCGTTACGGTCATTTAACATACTTTTTCTAATTTATTCAAATTGGTTTTTTGTGTCTTGCTTGGTGTAGCCAGCGGGGCTTGATATAACTCACATTCTGTTTAGCACGCGCATGATTTTTTAATGATATAAAATAATATCATGCTCAATGGCTGACAGGTTTGTCATATAAACTATTAAACAACCTGACCACTACAAATATCATGGCTTGAGTGAACTCAATGGCCGGTACGCGACTGATATGGTAAGAAGCAAATTCATCAATGGATTCATTCAGAAATTTTACCAGCCCAATCTGTTATGTCTAACAAACCGGTCTTGCAACTTCTTTCTGATTGTTCCATCCATAGCCTGGTTTTGCATCAATGACTGAAACTCTGTATCTAATAGAATGGCCTGCCTTTCCATCCAGGTAGGGTCATCTATAAATTTTGGTGTATCGCCAAATGCTTTTTGATATACACAAATCACCTCAAAGCATAAATCCATAAACAGATGCGCCATATCCTGATTCTGCTCAGCAATAATAGTAGGAAATATGCCAAATATTGTTTGAAAAAGCATCGGCTGATCTGTTTCAAATTGAGACATAATTTTTTTACCGTTTTCCTCGTCTATGCTCTTGGCATATTCCAGGGCTTGATATAACTCGCGTTCAGTTAACTCGTGCATGGTGTTCTCGATTTATTTTGTGAACCCTTCGTCTTCGCTCAGGAGAGTCTTGCCTTCTTTCTCCATGCCTCGACTAGCTCAGAACGAACGAAAAAAATGGCGAGCCTGGGTATATTAACCAACTCAATCCAAATAGTGCCAAAAATCATAGTATACCAATTTATATTGATTATCTTTCAGCGTTGTTAACTATCAGTGATCCTTAAAGGTTATTCCATCTTGCTCAACGATGAGCACATTTTTTATCATTGAAAAGACTTCAGGATAAGTGTCATAAATTACTTTGATGCTTTTGTAATAATTGATCACGTTGAACTGCCCATTGTGTTGTCGCTCAAAGGCATTAGCATTAGCGATAACTGACCGGAACCTAAGTGATACCGTAATCATCCGTAACGCTTTTATGATGCTTGTACTAGACTCCACCAAAACGAGATTGAAAGGCAGGTGCCCCCGCTATCTTTTATTTTTTTCATCCTGCGCCTGATGGATGCTAAAGCCAGGTCGGACCAATCTACAAAACCTTTGATTTTGAACAAAAAGAACAGGAGATTTTTTTGGCGAACAAACCAAACAAAATCACCCCATTTTTGAACACAGCAATATTTTTCTATGAAAGTGAATAATTAAAAAAAAACAGCATGGCGCACCTATATTAATACTATGCTCATGCTTTCATCCGGCATACCATGCAAAAAGGACTTGCCAACTGTTAGGCTAAGAATGTCCAACTTAATGCTTTTTATATAGTATGATATCAATATCATACCATTTGTTGAGCCTACTCTTTAGCGAACTCAGTTTTTTGGTTGCCAAAGTTACCTGGCACATTACAGAAAAAAATAGGATCAAGGCACCGGCTCAGTTTGGTCATGGACAATTCTTAGCAGTTTCAATCACAACACAATAACGCCCTTAATATTGATATAAACCAGATTGATTGCCATGGTTTTTTTGCTGAAAAACAGGCCTAAGCAACTGGGTTTGGTATCATAAACACTCATCATCAACATATCAGGAAACAAAATGCTGGGTCGAGTCGAACCTGAACAATTAAAATCTGATCTTATTATGTCCTGGGTCATCGTAGGTGTCATGCTGGCTATGTTGGTTGCTTATGTTATCGTCTGCATAACTTTCGGAGACCAGCTACAACAGCCCCTGCCGGAAGCTCAACGAGTGCTGGTTAGAACGATATTATACGTTGTGGCTATCGTAACGTTTCCGATAACAAATTTGATTCGGCACGTTCAACTGCGGCTAAATCAGACCATGCCACTTTCGCATATAGCGCCTGAAATCGACTACTGCATGGATGCCGGAGGTGCGCTCCCAGGGAAGGGGGAGGTAGAATCACGTCGGGAACAGCGATCGAGAGCAACGCATGGAGCGGATGTCGAGGCAAAAAAACGTTATCTAGTGACGGTTATTGTGTCCATGTCACTGATTGAAAGCATTGGAATTTTCGGCTTTGTCATGTTTATTTTGGGTGATAACTTTAATACTTTATACATATTTTCGGGATTGTCTGCATTAGGAATGTTTTTATACCGGCCTAAAGTGGGTGAATACGCCAAAATTGTGGAGGAACTCACTACTGAAAAAACATGAATACTTTATTAGCTGACGCAGATATCTGCGTTAAATGCGGCTTGTGCCTGTCGCATTGTCCAACTTACGCAAAAACCCAAAATGAAAACGAATCACCTCGCGGACTCATTGCCTTAATTCAAGCTTGGGCAGGCCATCATCTGGACACCTCAGAAAAACTAATTGAGCATATTGATAACTGCCTGTTATGCCTGTCCTGTGAAAAAGTGTGTCCTGCAGTCGTGCCTTACGGGCGGATAATTGATAATTTTCGCGGACAGCTTTACGCTGAGAGATATTCCTCCTTAGCGTTGTCTTTATTGAAAAAAATATCGCACAACAAAACCATTAATCGTCTGGCTCAATCCTGTTTGAGGCTGTATAAAACAACCCGTTTGCAAAAAACGGCGCGATTACTTAGGTTGCCCAACTTATTAAGGCTCGACAAAATTGACCGGTTATTGCCTGACGTTGATCGAAATAGCATTAGCTTACCGCGGGATCCTTTAAAGCAATATTATTCTGCCTCCGTCGAGGTAAAAGGTACCGTGGGCTTATTTACTGGCTGCATGGGTTCCTTGTTGGAACAGGAAACGGTAAATGCGGCAATCAAGGTATTAACAACTGCCGGCTTTAATGTGTCATTACCCGAACAACAAACATGTTGCGGCGCACTGGATTTACATAACGGAGACAGAGAAACGGCCGAGAAGCTGTCGAGAATCAATTGCAGCGCTTTTGCAGACCAGGGTTTAGACTCGATTGTGACTATCGCCAGCGGTTGCGGAAGTCAGTTGCGGAAATATAAACAGAGCGAATTTGCCGGTAAAGTGGTTGATATCAGTCAGTTTTTGAGTCAATCCGGTTGCAATCATAGCGAGCACCTGATGCCTTTAGCGGTATAGGTTTGTTTTGCATACGCCATGTTCGTTAAAAAACATCATGCGTGAAAAGAAGGGAGCTTTAAAACTACTGCAACAACTACAGGGCATCAACATAACGGCATTGCCTGAGACTATACAATACTGTGGTTCAGCAGGTAGTTATATGCTGAAGCATCCAAAAATGGCGCAAGCGTTGTTAGATGACTTACTGGAAGCGGCCCTGGAAACTCAACCTGACTTTCCGGTTAGCTCCAACATAGGTTGTGTGTTGCATATAGCGGCGGTATTAAGAGAGCGGGGTATCAAAATGGAAGTGATTCATCCGATTGTGCTAATTGCACGACAGTTAAAAGTTCAAATGCGTTTGTAGAGATGCAATTTCCTGTGAAGAATACACCCAACTTACTGGCCGTTTTGTCCATTTCCTGCGTTGTAAATGAACAAAAATCCTGCGCAATTCGGGCATATTCATTCTTGGATATCGCCTTAGATTTTTAAGGCTATTAATCAGCAACTTTTATTTTTTTGCGCCGATAGTTGTGACCATAAAAAATTTCGGTCACTTCTTTTTGCAGTTTCTCTTCTATCTCTGCTTTTTGAGCATCAGTCAGATTACTTTCTTTCTCAAATAAATAATTTTCAAGTTCGGTTTCCATGAGCATCATTTTGGTGTGAAAAATATTCTCCTGATACACATTCACGTCTATCATTTGATATTTTTCCTGGGTATCTTTGGCAATATAGTTCTGAATAGAGGTGATATTGTGATCAATATAATGCTTTTTACCTGATATATCACGGGTAAAGCCACGCACTTTATAGTCCATGGTTACTACATCCGATTCAAAACTATGAATTAAATAATTGAGTGCTTTCAATGGTGAAATGCGACCACAAGTTGACACATCAATATCAGCACGGAAGGTACTGATACCATTATCAGGATGGCTTTCAGGGTAAGTATGTACGGTAATATGGCTTTTATCCAGATGCGCCAATACGGTTTCCGGTAAAGGGCCAGGCGATTGACTATGCATGCTGGGTGGCGGGGAGACATCGCCCTCTGAAATCAGCATGGTCACGCTAGCGCCTTGAGGCTCATAGTCCTGATGGGCAATGTTAAGAATTTGCGCGCCGATAATTTCGGCAACATCTTTAAGAATTTGCGTCAATTTGTCGGCGTTATACGCTTCATCGATATATTCAATATAAGCCTGCTGTTGTTCAGCGGGTGCATAACAAATATCGTATATATTGAAACTCAGTGACTTAGTTAAATTGTTAAAGCCGTGTAATTGCAACTTATTCAAAACTCTTAAACCTCGATAACTTCAAAATCATGGGTAATTTCTACCCCCGCTTTACTTAGCATAATGGAAGCAGAGCAATATTTCTCTGCCGATAATTTCACTGCCCGCTCGACAGCCGATGCTTTCAAATCACGACCACTGACGACAAAATGCATGTGAATTTTGCTAAACACACTCGGCACAGCGTCAACCCGTTCTGCAGAAATTTCTGCAACGCAATTAACAATGTTATTTCTGCCTTTTTGTAAAATCTGCACCACATCAAAAGATGAGCAACCACCAACGCCCAATAAAATCATTTCCATTGGTCGCATACCCACATTACGGCCACCATGATCGGGTGGACCGTCCATCACAACCGCATGACCACTGCCAGTTTCGCCGACGAACATTACGCCATCAACCCATTTGACTGTTGCTTGCATTTCTTTTCCTCAGTTAAAATGACGCATAGAGTAGCATACAAATACGCGCAGACAGAGTTTTCAATGTTAAATTGTTGTTACACTATGCAGAATTAGTCGAGGTTAGGTTAACAGCTTTATCGTTGTCCCAATAATCCGAACACGGATAATAAATATCCCGGATTTTCCCAAGGGCGGTTTGATTCAATCAATGTTTAACCGTGAAATGTTGGTTTGCGAAAACAACAACTCACCCTTGCCGCTAACCAAACCGCCCAGTTGGGATATGATTGCAATTACATTATAGATACAGAAGCTAATTAAGCTACATAGCATCCACCTCCATATGATGGCTTGCCCTTTGTATATTCGTTTCCATGTCGCTTTGTTAGCTTCGGACTCTATATCTAGGTAATCCATATCGAAAGGCTCTTCAAAACTGAAATTAGCCATTACTCAGAAGGTTCTTCAACACAAAGCAGTAACTGTTGCTGCTGGGCTTTATTGGTTTGAATGCCTGGGAGTTTTTTGTCAGTACTGAAGCGAATAAACTACATGCTATCTTAACAGCGGCTGGTTTTAATAGAGCTATATCTATCATGTTGTTTCCTTAAGATTTCAGCTTGAACACTGATTTTTGAGAATGTTAATGATCAACTCCCGCCTCGGAAAACGTGGCCATTTCATTCAAAAATATGACAGCGGATTGCAGTAGTGGATAAGCCAAGGCAATGCCGGAGCCTTCACCTAGGCGTAAGTCCAGCTTCAACAATGCTTTGGCGTTAAGTTGATCTAATAAGGCTTGGTGCCCCTGTTCGCTGGAAACATGACTAAACACACAATAATCGAGTACTTGCGGATGCAGTTTATAGGCGACTAATAACGCAGTGCTCGCTATAAAGCCATCAACCATAATCAGCATTCCTAATTCGGCAGCTTTTAGATAAGCGCCCACCATCATGGCGATTTCAAAACCGCCAAAAGTGGCTAATACATCCAAAGGCTCTGTTATGCCTTTATGTTGCTTTAACGCCTGCTGCAATATGCCCACCTTATTGTATAACTGATCATCATTTAATCCCGTGCCACGACCAACGCATTGCGCTAATGGCATAGCAGTTAAGCAGTGCATCAGCATAGCAGCGGATGAGGTGTTGCCGATACCCATTTCACCAAACCCTATGCAGTTACAGCCGTCATCATGTTGCTGCAAAACCCGCTCTGCTCCAGCTTGTATGGCTTCAGTGCAGGCGTCGATTGTCATTGCCGACTGTGTTAAAAAATTTTTAGTCCCTTTGCCAATTTTTGCATCAATCAGCCCGGGGTGACTGGTTAAATCGGCATTGACCCCGGCGTCAACAATCAGTAATTCCAGCTTGTGTTGCCGGGCAAAAACGCTGATCGCTGCGCCACCTGACAAAAAGTTGGCGACCATTTGCGCGGTAACGGTTTGGGGATAAGCGCTGACTCCGGACTCAACAATGCCATGATCTCCTGCGAAAATGATAATGCAGGGCTTGTTTAAGTGGGGTGTCAGGGTGTTTTGACACAGGCCGATTTGTAAGCCCAAGGATTCCAGCTGACCTAATGCCCCCAAGGGCTTGGTTTTCTGGTCGATTTTTGCTTGTAACAATGAACCAAGTGTTTCAGAACGCGAACAAATAACAAAACCTAGCGGCACGGCGTATCCCAGGTGTTTTCAAATAACAGGGTATTAAGATCCTTGCGGTCTTCCCATTGCTCCTGTTCCAGCATCGGTTTGTCGTAAAATTTTTCCACGTGTCCCAAACAGAGAATGGCAATAGGCTGACTATCTTCGGGCATGTTTAACAGATTTTTCAAGGCTTCCGGTTCAAACATCGATACCCAACCCAAGCCTAAGCCTTCCGCACGCGCCGCCAGCCACATGTTTTGTATGGCGCAGGCCAGCGATGCCAGATCCATTTCCGGCAGGGTGCGGCGGCCAAAAACATATTGATCACGCCTCTCACAAAGGGCGGCGACCAACACCACCGGGCATTCCATGATACCCTCTACTTTCAGCTTCATAAATTCGTCTTCGCGTTCGCTTAAAGCTTGGGCTGTGCGGATTCGTTCCTGCTCGACCAAGCCATGAATAGCTTTGCGCAAGTTTTGGCAACTGATGCGAATAAACCGCCAAGGCTGCATAAAACCGACACTGGGCGCATGATGAGCGGCATCAAGCAAGCGGACTAGAATTTTGGGATCAATTGGGTCGGGTATGTCACGGCGCTCATAAATGGCACGATAGATGGCAGCACAGTCTGGGTCAGAGTAACGGTTTTGGGTCATGTTTAGATGGGTTTGTGATGGTGGTGCTTTCGATCGCCATTTTATGAAGAAGAGTTACACAGCATAGGGCAGCGCCCTGTCAGCAGAAGTAAAACTAATTGGGTGAACCCAAAGTGAAACAGCTAATACAACTACATGTAACGCCAACAGGAAGATATTACGGAAGTCACGATGTGACTTCAGAGGTTCTGAATTGTTTGATTTCGTCATGGCGGCACTCTCCTTCCCGGTCATGTTCCGAGTTTTGCAATTTGGTTGCATGATGAATTCCGCTGACTGACGCTGCTCCAGAGTTTTCACTCCCCTATGCTGTGTAAAAACGTGGTCCTCTAATTAAATATTATACGGATGGACCGCTTCAAACCCATGCACTTTGGCTCTGGTAGTAAAAACGGGCGGAGTCCAACCTTGTTGTTCATGACCGGCTATAAAGCCAGCCAGCCAGAGTGCCTGGTTGCGAATCGGTAAAATAAAAGCATAAAGTTTACCGTTGGGTAACTCTGCCACATCACCCAAGGCAAAAATGGCTTCATCAGAGGTCTGCATAAACTGATTGACTTTGATGCCTCGGCCAACTTCCAGACCTGCGAGTTCGGCTAATTCGGTACGGGGTTTAAAGCCGCAAGCCACAATCAGCGCATCAAACTCAGCAGTCACACCGGCTTTTACGCTAACTTTATCTTCCTGTTTGGCAAATCCCTGTACGTCCTGATTTAATAATACTTTCACTCCCGAGTTTTGTAACACCTCAAGCAACAAATCAGAATCTTCGGCAACCAACTGACGCTCCATTAACCGATCCATTGCATGAAACAGCGTAACTTTATCACCGGAAAAAGCTAAATCAGATGCCACTTCACAACCAATTAAGCCGCCTCCTATAATCGCCCAATCAGGCTGTCGGTTTTGATTTAATAATCCCAAACGAAACTTGCGCAAAGCTTTTAAATCAACAAGACTGTTCAGACAGAAAAACAGCTCATTATAGGGTCTAAAGGGTGGCGGTATGAAGGCGGAAGAACCGGTCGCAAGTATCAGTTTATCGTAATGCATTGAATTTTCCTGACTTGAACCAGATATTGATACAGTATTATCACTACGATTAATCGCCGTTATCACGGCGCCGCTGATAATATTGATGTCGCTGGCCCGCAGCTTATCGAATGTCTTCAGGATAATGGACTGTTCAATACCGTTCATGCTAAAACCGCGGGAAAGCAAAGGCCGCGAATAATAGCCATCATTTTCTCTGGTTATCAGCGTAATTTTGGACTCTTTGGATAATGATCGATATTTCTCTGCAAAGCTGACACCCGCAATACCTGACCCAATTATAATCACGTGCATACTGTCCCCGTGAAGAATGGATTAAAGCATCAACGAATATTCGCTTTTTTCTGCTCCGCATTCGGGACAACGCCAATCATCAGGAATATCTTCCCATCGTGTACCCGGTGCAATACCGGTCTCTTCATCTCCTTCCGCTTCATCATAAATATGGCCGCAAACGCTGCACTGGTATTTTCTGTATTCAGACATTATTACTCCTCATTGTTAAACTGGATCTTCATCTCGCAGAACAAGCCTGACTATAACAGTTCTATTTTAATTTTCAATGCCAGTTATATTTCCTGTTTAAACGGCAGGAAAGATGCCGCATCCTTTTTATAAAGCTGCACGGCTTCTTGCTCTGTGGCCAAAAAATGTTCAATCGCTTTTGCAAACCGGGCATCTTTAAGCCAGTGCGCGGAATAAGTGGTGATTGGCTCAAAACCACGCGAAATTTTATGTTCTCCTTGAGCGCCTGAATCAAACCGCCTTAAGCCATGTTCAATACAATAGTCCAGTCCCTGATAATAACAGGCTTCAAAATGCAGGCTATTATATTCTTCATAACAGCCCCAATAGCGGCCATACAAGGTATCTTCACCTACAAAACTCAAAGCTGCACCCACATAGTTATCGCCCTTAATCGCCAGAACCAGCAATAGTAGGTCACCCATGGTTGCCGCTATTTGCTGAAAAAATGCCAGATTCAAATAGGGCTGAGACCCTCTTTTCAAATAGGTCATCGTGTAAAACTGAAAAAATATTTGCCATTGCAAATCACTGACAGTCGGCCCGGCAATACGCAACAAACGAATTCCCTGTTCGTTGACCAGTCGCCGTTCACGCTTGATCATTTTGCGTTTGCTGGCGCTCAGGGTTTGCAGAAAATCATTAAAATCCTGATAGCCCCGGTTAAACCAGTGAAACTGCACGCCCTCGCGAATACTTAAGCCCAGTGATCGCAATTGTTCCGCCTGTAGCCAGACAGGAAACAGACAATGCCATGAAGAAATGCCACGTTGTTCCGAAAGCTGTTTTATAAAAGTCAGCAATAATTGCGTGACTACAAGCGGGTCGACAGACGCTTTGATAATAATACGCATCCCCTGACAAGGCGTAAGCGGGACGGCGGTCAACCATTTTGGATAATAATCGATGCCATGCTGCTGATAAGCTTGGGCCCACTGATGATCAAATACATATTCGCCCCAGGAATGCTGTTTAAGATACAGCGGCATAAAAGCCACCAGTTCATCTTCATTCATAACCAGCAAATGCGAGGGCACCCAACCGGTTTGCGCTGAGATCGATCCGCTTTGCTCCAGCGCCAATAAAAACTCGTGGTGCAGGAAGGGGTAAGCATCGCCGGCAAGGCGATTCCAGTCCGTACAATCAACTTGCGTCATACTATTGATTTGTTTTACTTCCATTTTTAAAAACAGTAGAGTTAAAACAACAGAATAACATCAATCCATCAAACACATGACCATCAACATTTTTCTCATGCCTATGAACATAATAAAGATCCCATATTGCAGATTATCAGAACAGTTTTTTGTTTGCAAAGCTCTGTTTTGAAATAGGCAGCGGCATGGGTCAACACACCAGTTATTTTGGCAGACAGTTCCCGAATATTGAATGACAGCCTACCAATAAAAGCGAAAATATTCACGGAATCAATTTGTGGCGGGAAGAAGCGCAATTAGCCGACCTGAAACCGCCATGAACTCTTGATGTCAGAGACACTAGCCCGCAACTATCAGGTGAAAATTACCATGCTGTCGGTAATGCAACACAATTGCGCCCATACCATGCGCGGCGCGATATGGTGGTAACGGGCTTTGCTGCGCTGGTTCGGTGGTTTAAAAAAGTTCAGTTCGGACTGCTGGAACGCTGCTCTTGTTTGGCTGAATTGAGCTTTAAAGCTTTGAAAAACGTTGTCACTGCTCAATAACAGCTTGACCATGCAGGCGATTTTGTGAGCTAAATCCGGGATGGCATGACCTCGGGATGTTTGGCATGAAAAAGCTGGATGCATTTTTATGTCACTGCCTTGATCAGCTATGATTTGTTTGGTCACGCCGATGCTGGCGCTTAACTGACTATGTTTTTTATT
>NQJI01000073.1:2807-9715 GCA_002256705.1 Methylococcaceae bacterium NSM2-1 | reverse complement strand
CTAAAGTAACATGACCTATTCAAAAAAAGTGTAGTGGTTTATTATGGAAATACAACGTAACTCCATTTTATTTATAGAATAACCGGGTAATAGTCCAATTCGTTGCGGTAATTTCTTTTAGCTTGTCTGGATCTAATCGACATTCACCCATGATTTATTTAGGCGATCCAGCCTGTCAATTTTCATGGAATAGATGTTGTTTGCGAAATGTCACCATTAAGCATTATTTGCAATAATAATGGCCCGCTTTGGGGCTGGTAGCCCTTCGCAGGTTAATTGGGGGTTTTCCGCACTAAGAAAATCCTTGAGTGAATGAAGCTGCATCCATTCAGTGCTACGTTGTTCTTCAACGCTGGTCTGTGTGACATCAATCAGACGAATATTTTTAAAGCCGCACCGTTTCAGCCAGCTCATTAAGGTTTCAGAACTTGGCAAAAACCAGACATTACGCATCTTGGCATAACGTCCCTCGGGCAATAAAACTTCGCCCAATCTGCCGTCAATGACCAGGGTTTCCAATACCATTTCACCACCGGGTTGCAGGCAGTCTCTTAATTCCAGAAGATGATCGATTGGCGAACGGCGATGATGAAGCACTCCCATGGAAAATACCGTATCAAACGCTTTTAAGCCATAGGGCAAGTCTTCTATACCTAATGGCAAGACATAGACCGGTGCTTCGCCATGCAGTTTTCTAACCAGCTGAAACTGCATTACGTTGAGAAGAAATGGATCAATGCCAACCACCATTTTTGCCCCGGCACCCATCATACGCCAGCAATGATAGCCATTTCCACAGCCCACATCCAATACGAGGCGATGGTTAAGCGGCGTGATATGGTTTTTTAGACGATCCCACTTCCAGTCTGATCGCCATTCGGTATCAATTTTAATGCCGAATAACTCATAAGGCCCTTTGCGCCAGGGATGTAATGCCTTGAGCTGATGTTCAAGTTTCATTCTATCTGCGTCAGACAAGTCATTCGACCGGCCTATCTGCACGGCATCAGCATCCAATAAACGGTGCGTTGTGGTTAACTTCGGCAGGCACTCGATCACCGTCTGCCATTGCTCCAGTGTGCCATGCCTGGTTGGATCAAACGCATTGGCAAGTTGCTGCGGTAATAGCTTGACCCATGCATCGGCTTTTGCATCAAGTAAGGTATTGTATAATGGTTGATAATCAATCATTTAAAGGTGGTGGCTGGCAGAGTTAATGCGCCTGTTTTTGTAAACAGGACTGACATTGGAGGGGCATTTGCTGCTTAACTGAGGGTGCGAATGTGCAGGGTGGACTAAAAGTTACAAACTAACCCTGCCACCTGATGGCAGGGTTAGCTGTTTACACTGTAAATTACGAGCTTTTTGTTGCCAGTGCTTCGGTATTGCGTTTTGCCAGTCCATCAATAACAGCGTTTAATGAACCTTTAGTTTGAACTTCGTTGGTGAAGGTCGTGCGGTAGTTAGTTACCAGACTCACGCCTTCAATCATAATATCGTAGGCCTTCCATTCGCCTTTACTTAGCAACATGCGGTAATTCACAGCGACTGGCTGAAGACCGGGCTGTAAAACTTCTGTTTTTACGATGACTTTTGTCGCGCCATTTTCCATTTCAAGAGGCAAATAACGAATCGACCAGTCTTTAAACTCGACAAATGCTCGAGAATAGGTTCTTACCAGTAGCGTTTGAAACTCCTGCTTGAAACGCTCGCGTTCGTCAGGTGTCGCGGTTTTCCAGAGTTTTCCCAGGACTAATGCTGAAATTCTGTCAAAATCAGTATGTGGAAGGATAGTTTCATTAACGAACCGGCTAACTTTTGCAAAATCCTTGACAAAGGATTTATCCTGCATTTTTTGCTGTAATTTTGTCGAAGCATTTTCTATGGCTACTTGTGGGGGCAACAAATTAGCCGCCATAACTTGAGTAATGGGCATTAAAGCCATCAATACTGCAAAAAAACCAAATAAAGTGTTGCGTGTAATGTTCATAAAACCCTCTAAATTCAAACCAGTGTACGTATACTATATTTTTTCAAATATCAGTGGGTGCATTCCCTGATACAATAAATCCGGATTAGCTGATCAACAAGCCCGCCAACTCGAACCCGAGACTCTAATTTTTTCTAAACCCAAAATATGGATCAGATGACATATAATAACATCAATTTCCCCCGCACACGCATGAGAAGAATGCGTTATAACGATTTTTCCCGGCGTTTAATGCGTGAACATCGCTTGTATGTTGATGACCTGATTTACCCGATGTTTGTTACAGAAGGCACCAATCAAAGAGAACCTATTTCATCCATGCCGGGCATCGAACGGTTTTCCCTGGATTTACTGCTTGAACAAGCCGGAGAAATTTATAATCTGGGCATTCCTGCTATCGCACTATTTCCCGTCACGCCCGCAGATAAAAAATCAGACGATGCTGCCGAAGCCTATAACCCTGACGGATTGGCTCAGCGTAGCGTGAGAGCGCTAAAGAAAGCTTTTCCTGAATTGGGTATTATTACCGATGTTGCCCTGGATCCTTTTACGTCTCACGGACAGGATGGACTTATTAATCTGGATGGCTATGTCATTAACGATGAAACCATAAACGTTTTAGTCAAACAAGCCTTATCTCATGCTGAAGCTGGAGCCGATATTGTTGCACCTTCGGATATGATGGACGGTCGCATTGGTGCAATAAGACAAGCCCTGGAAGCGCAAAACCAAATCAACACGTTAATACTCGCATATTCTGCTAAATATGCGTCCAGCTTCTATGGTCCGTTCAGGGATGCAGTGGGCTCAGCCGGTAACCTGGGCAAAAGCAATAAATACAGCTATCAAATGGATCCGGCTAATTCTGATGAAGCCATGCGCGAAATTCAGCTGGATTTACAGGAGGGTGCAGATATGGTCATGGTAAAACCCGGAATGCCTTACCTGGACATTATTCGCCGGGTCAAAGAACAATACGGCGTCCCTACTTTTGCCTATCAAGTTAGCGGCGAATACGCCATGATTAAAGCTGCTGCCATGAACGGCTGGCTGGATGAAAAACAGGTTGTTCTGGAATCCTTGCTTGCGTTCAAACGAGCCGGCAGTGATGCTATCCTGACCTATTTTGCCAAGTCTGTGGCTCAATGGCTTCAGGATTAATGCTTATTAAGCAGTACTGATATTTCCTTGACGCTTCAATAAGCCAATATTGAGCGACTATCTTACAGGACACCTGAAATGGAGCCTATTCCATGTTAGAAGATACAGAATTTACCGCCAAAAGACGCTTCTATGTTGAAGAAGCTATTTTGATATTATTACTCATTCTGGCGCTGATAGGCGTTCGGATTACCGATTATTCCCCGGTAGATGGGTATGGCTACTGGATGATTATGGTTTTTGTATTTGCCCTGTTGGCAATGACTATCGCATGGCAACAATCCAGGCATCGTATTACAGATTTTAAGAAAATAATACGCGAACAATCCCTGCACTGGTTCACGTCTTTACTCGTGGTGGAAGGCGTATTTTCGTTACAAAAATCCGAACACTTGACTCAAGAAGATGCAGGACTAGTCATAATGATGATTTTAGCGCAGTCAACCATTCTTGATGGACTGCGAGTGGGCTGGCGTTTTAGTCTGGTAGGGATTTTCCTGGGGGTATCCGCTATTATTGCCGCACACACGCATCACTTTTTCTGGATTGAATTAATTATCGCCATTTTGATTGTTACTGTGACAATTTTAATTGAAGTTTGGCAAGAAAGAAGAGCACAGGCATGAAATCATTGGACCGCTATGCTGTCTTTGGCTACCCCATTACTCATAGCAAATCGCCTCGCATTCATAAGATTTTTGCCGAACAAACGGGACAAGCCATTGAATATAGCGCACAGGAAGTTCCTGCCGGGCAATTTTCAGCAGCTGTGGCGGCATTTTTTGCCGATGGAGGCAAGGGTTTAAATTGCACAATTCCGCTGAAAGAACTCGCCTGGGCTTATGCCGATGTTAAAACAGAACGCGCCGAATTAAGCAAAGCCGTTAATACCCTGGCGTTACAGGCGGATGGCTCCATTCTTGGTGATAACACAGATGGTATAGGGTTGGTGACGGATTTAATGACCAATCATGCCGTTACTTTGGCTGGAAACAGAATCTTGATTCTTGGCGCGGGGGGGGCAAGCAGAGGCATCATAGCCCCTATTCTTGAACAATCGGTGCATTCCATCGTTATTGCCAATCGCACTGTTGATAAAGCTATCAACCTGGCTCAAGAATTTCACCATAAAGGTTCCATCACAGGTTGCGGTTTTAACGACTTAAAAAATCAGCAATTTGATTTAATTATAAACGCAACATCAACCAGTTTGAGTGGCCAATTACCGCCATTGCCCGAAGCTTTGCTCGCTAAAAATGGCGTATGTTATGATCTCGCCTACAACAATGAACCGACTGTATTTGTACGTTGGGGACTGGAAAACCACGCATTAAAAAGTCTGGATGGTCTGGGGATGCTGGTCGAACAGGCGGCGGAAGCCTTTTTTATATGGAGGGGCATTCGCCCAAAAACCCGGCCGGTTATTGAGCTGTTGAATGCAGAACGAAAGATGTAAATTATAATCTACAAACCGTTTATCCTAAAAAAGCGATTCGTCCACGAAAAACACGAAAGCCACGAAAAAAAGCCAGACTATTATATTGCACAGACATTCACCCAACCTCAGTACATAGGTATCCACATAACTTGTTATCTCGGTTCTCCTTGCCAGAATGAGGGAGATATTACTTATGTAAATATTTATGCTCTTAGAGTAAAGGTCTACAGTTTTGTATCTCTTTGAATTTTTTTGTGCTTTTTGTGCCGCTTAGAGGCGCCTATTTTTGGTTTTCGTGGACAACTGATTTTTCAGATTTATTCTTTGCCCTGATTTAGATGCTCATTTTTTAAATGAATATAATGTTGCGCAGAATATTCCAAAAATTCTTTTTCGGATTCTTTTAAAGGCCGTGCCTGTCTGGCAGGCGAGCCAACATATAAATAACCGCTTTCCAGCCTTTTGCCCGGCGGAACCAGGGCGCCTGCACCCAACATCACATAATCTTCGAGTACGGCATCATCCATAATGATTGCGCCTATGCCAACCAGACAATAATCGCCTACAGTGCAGGCATGCACCACCGCTTTATGGCCAATAGTCACACCCTTGCCTATGGTTAATGGATGGCCTTGAGTCGAAAACCTGCCCGCATGAGAGACATGCAGTACAGAACCATCCTGAACATTGGTGCCATCGCCGATTGTTATGCTTTCAACATCCCCTCTGACCACGGTTGCCGGCCATATGGATACGTCATCGCCCACAGTTACATCACCAATGACTACAGCGCTGTCGTCTATATAAACTGACTCGCCAATTTTGGGCTGCTTATCGTTAAATTTTCTAATTGACACAATACACTTCCTGATTTTTAACCCTGACACGAAAAGAAACCGAATATTGACATAAAATCACTTTTTAGCGATAGTTAAAATAGTGTCACAGGATTTTGCCAATGACACTATTCGAAGGTATAAAGCAGCAACTGCATTCAGTCATCGAATGGCAGAACCCGGATCCGAATGCTTGATTTGAGCAATAGGTGTATCTATTGCGGCACAAGAAATGATGTCGATTTGAAGACTGTTCAATCCTCGGCAAGGAATCTGATCGACTTTGCCCGCAATGTAATAAACCATTGCAGGTAATTGATCTTGATCTTAATGGTTCATTTCTAATAGAGCGATGTGTCGACTGTTTTGGCTTTTTTTTTTGATCCTGGAAAAATAGAATCCCTGCTTGAAACCTTGGTATCGAACGTTTTCGACAGCAATTGGCAGCATCTGGACGCCATCAATCAGGATTACTATCAAGGTGATAAAAAAGTCAAATACATTAAATGCCTTGCTTGCCATGCTTTTAAGAGCAGAGTCAACTTCGGTTATCGAAGCGGGGTTGTTATCGATCGCTGCACAAATCACGGTATCTGGCTTGATAGCGGAGAAATAACCCATCTGATGGAATGGAAAAAGGCGGGTGGTCAGTCATTGCATGATCGGCAGATAGCAACGGAAACCATGAAAAGAAAAAACAATTCTGGAACAATGAGTGGCTATAGGCGCGCGCAAACGGATTATTTTGACAATAACCTTGAAACAGAGGCGTTCGATAAAATCCTTTCTGTAATTTCCAGAATTTTCAGGTAACAGCAAAATGTTACACCTACACAATCCACAGAAGTCTTAACATGAATGTCATACAAGGAAATGGCTTTGTTGCCGAAATAGTCCGGTCCTCCAGAAGAAAAACCGCCGCTATTAAAATAAAAAAAGGTAAAGTATTCGTTGTTGTTCCTGAATGTTTGACCATGGCCGCAATTGAATCCTTGGTGGATAAAAAGCATCGCTGGATTAAAGAAAAACTGGCCATCCAGAACGAAATCATGGACATTAAACCAAAAGAGTTTATTTCGGGCGAATCCTTTTCTTATCTGGGTAAAAATCACCCGTTAAAAATTGAATCAGGACTCTACCCGGTCATCAAGCTGCATCAGGATGAACTGGTGGTTTCAGTCAGAGACAAGGCAGCAGACAACGCACCGACAATCAAGCAATTGCTGATTAGGTGGTATAAACAACAGGCTGAATCCGAGTTGAGAGACAAGACCGAGAGGTATTCAAGTATTATTGGGGTTAATCCGTCATCCGTTACCATTAAATCGTTTAAGTCAAGATGGGGAAGCTGTAGCATTGCTGGAGGCATTCAATATAACTGGAAAATCATTATCGCACCTGAACGGATTGTTAATTATGTGGTCATCCATGAGTTATGTCATATTCTTCATCATAACCATTCGCCCGCATTCTGGAAAGCAGT
>NQJI01000073.1:0-2783 GCA_002256705.1 Methylococcaceae bacterium NSM2-1 | reverse complement strand
GGCGGTCGTTTAGAGATTTAACGGGATTTGAAATCATGCGGGTCAGGTTAAGGGCAGGGCAGTTCTTTACCCCCAATAGCTGGGCCAATATAGAGCGGATTGCTAGCGAGAATGTGAAAGTATTTCCAAAAATTACACCTGAAAGAACATTTTTCACTATAGAGACACAGAGGTACAGAGAAAAGTACACTGTTTCAATGTCTTGAATAATATGAGCACTCCGTGCCTCAGTGGATTTGCTTTTCTTTAGGGTAAATATCGAATACTTTCACAGTTTCCAATGCTAATCGGCGGCAAAAAATCGAGCTTACGCGTTTAAAGCGGCTTGGAGTTTGGCTTCATCTTCGTGGGAAAGCGAGGTTTTAAGAATTGTTCCACCTGTTCCTTTCAGCTCCTCAAGAACCTTGTCGGGCGCGGGCGTCGAATTCCGCACCAGAACAAACAGCGATGAACTGTTGGGTATCATTGTAGCCCCAAGTTCCTTGATAAAATTGTCGTCAATACCGATATCGGTGAGTGCTCCCGAAACTGCGCCCGCCGAGGCTCCCACCGCCAAGCCCAGCACTGGATTAAGAAAAATAAGACCAATCAGTGCCCCCCAAAAACCGCCACTTACTGCTCCTGCAGCAGTCAGGTTAACGGGTTGATGTAACGTAACCTTGCCCTCGGCATTTTTGACGACGACGACCGCATCTTCCAGGTCCAGCAAATAATCACGTTGCAGTTTCCACAAGCGGAGTCGGACTTCCTCTGCTTTATAGGGTTCTTTGTAACCTACGACTACTAATATACTCATAATGATTCCTTAATGGCTTGTTTGGATTCTATTGGGAGCTAAGCCCTCCCTGAAAAATAGTATCCTAAATTTGGTGATTACACCATTTCGGCAGATACTGCATAAACGGCAGAAGAGAAATAGCGCGAATAGAGTCGAAATATCGGGATTGTGCCTGCGTCCAGGCCACACCACACCGCCGGATGTGCGATTTTCTGTATCCAGCGGAGAAATTCGGGAACTTATCCAGACAGGAGATTAACTGGCGTCAATGGTTTATCCACTGCACTTTATAGCTTTTGCATGAGACGTCCGAGAACTACCGATTTGAGTGTGGTCAGTTGAGCACCTGTGGTGAAAAAGTCCGGCGTAATAGAATGTGTCTCGTCTGCACATATCCTGTCATAAAGGTGTTTATAATCACAGTTAGTGTGATTCTGAATTGTCGCTTATGCAGTCTGCTACTGGGCGTGTGTTGAATCAGGAAAACATAGAACTGCCACACAATACAAGGCAATCGCAAGAAATACTAAAACTGTAAATCCAAACTGCATTGCAATCAGAGTTGCCAGTATGGCGCTGATGACTGAGGCGCAGCCATTTATGCCCCATGCCCAGGGTATCAAAGCCGGGGTCGTTTGGCTGATTTTTGCCAATGCCATTGGAAAGGGCATGCCCATACAGAAACCCAGTGGTGCGATCAACAGAATGGAAAACAAATAGCGGCTTAAGTTTCCGGTTTCCAGCAGGAGTCCGGTAATGGACTCAAAGCCCAGACAATAAAAGATGCTCAATATTGAAATGGCTGCTATCGGCAGCATAATCACAGATTTTGCAGGACTTTGGGATAGTTTTTTCGAGAAATAACTACCGGCGCCGGCTGACAAAAGAAATGCACTCAGAACCACGGTAATGGCATAAAGAGGATGATGCAGAATCAGGATGAATTTCTGGATAAATGCGATTTCAATAAACAAAAATGCCAGCCCGAGACAGAAAAAATATACCAGTATGCTCAGATGCCTTCCTGATCCGGGTTTGATGCCCAGTTTGCTTTTCCACAACCAGAGCGGCAACGCTATCAGTAACAGACTGGCGAGTATCGCCAGCAGTAAAGCTGCGATTAATAATAAATAACCGCTCTCCAGTAAAAAGGTTCCACCGCTGCCCAATAAGGATAAAATCTCGGGCAAGGTTTGCCATTTAAAAAAATGGAAAAAATAGGGGCGGCCGTCTGTCGCAGGTTCTATATTGAATTTGTAATCATCAATAAATGCCGGGTTTTTATCGCCCAGTAATGCCATGGCCGCCTGATATAGATAGGGCTGTCGCTGAATATTAAACCGGTTAACTTCCTGTTCCGATATGCCGGGATAATAAACCAGGTCAAAGCTGCGTTCACTGCAGAATTGTTTTAGCCTGTTAATTTCCTTAACAGATATAACGCCATTTTTTACAAGCAATGTACTGGTTTGCCAGCTGCGTATCATGAGCAGTTGCGCACCGGGTTGCACGGTATTTGCCTCTTTAAGCGCATTAATTACCGTCGCCAATAATTTGGGTTCATCGCGTGGTGGAATTTTGACCCAGCGGGTAATACTGAGATAACCGTTTGAGCTAAGATGCTGGAGATATTGCTGTATGGCCTGTTCGGTATAGAGATAATTTTCAGCCATTGAATAAAGTCCTGCCGCTGATGCGCCAAAAGCATCCAATAATGAAATATTGATCAGATCATAAGTTTTCTTGGTTGTTGCGACGTAGCCGCGGGCTTCATCTGTGTAAAGACTCAGATTGGCATTGGAATAAATCCGACCGGCAAAAGCAGCATATTTTTCCTTAACCAGATCGATGACTTGAGGGTTCAGTTCAACCGCATCGATATGCTTGATGGCGTGGAAGTCCGCCTGCAGAATATCGCTGCCGGTACCGGCCCCAAGAATCAGGATGTTAGATAATTGCTTTAAATGATAGGGTAAGGCCGATGTCGTTTGATCCAGGTAGCTGA
>NQJI01000072.1 GCA_002256705.1 Methylococcaceae bacterium NSM2-1 | reverse complement strand
TGCCCTTCCTGCAAGCGCATTCCGCGGACACCAGACGCTGTTCTTCCCATGGAACGCACATCTGCTTCATTAAAGCAGACGGCTTTACCGGTACTGCCAAACAATAAAACATTTTGCTGGCCGTCAGTTACCGCGACACCTACCAGGGTATCGCCTTCCCTTAAATCGATGGCAATCTTACCGGTAGTGCGTTGACGCTCAAACTCGGTTAACGGCGTCTTTTTAACCGTGCCCGCAGAAGTCGCCATGAAGATGAATTTGTTTTCGGTGAATTCACGGATAGGCAATATGGCATTAATTTTTTCACCCTGCTCCAGAGGCAATAAATTAACAAAAGGCTTGCCTCTCGCCGCGCGACTGGCAACAGGTAATTGATACACTTTCAGCCAATAGACTTTTCCTAGGGAGGAGAAACACAAAATAGTATCGTGAGTATTGGCAACAATCAGCTTATCAACATAATCCAGCTCTTTAGTGGCTGTCGCTGATTTGCCTCGCCCCCCGCGCCGCTGTGCCTTGTAATCGCTCAGTGGCTGAGACTTGACGTAACCTTCATGGGACATGGTAACCACCATATCCTCTTCGGTAATCAAGTCCTGCTCTGATAAATCCAGCTGATTCTGTATAATTTCTGTGCGGCGTAGGTCAGAATACTGCTCTTTAATAGCAACCAATTCTTCTCTGATCACTTCCATCAAGCGGCTATCACTACCCAGAATAGCCAGATGCTCATCAATTTGTTCCAGCAATTGTTTATATTCATTGACAATTTTATCTTGCTCTAAACCCGTTAAACGATGCAGACGCAGATCAAGAATAGCCTGTGCCTGGGTTTCAGAAAGACGATAAATGCCGTCAAGAATACCAAATTCAGCAGGCAAGTCTTCCGGTCTTGAGCGAGCTGCATCAGCGCGTTCAAGCAGAGAGGAAACCAGCCCCGCATCCCATGTTTTCGCCAATAGACCCTCTTTGGCTTCGGCTGGATTACTCGCGGCTTTAATCAGCGCAATCATCTCATCAATATTAGCCAAAGCTACCGCAAGGCCTTCCAAAATATGTGCTCTTTCGCGTGCGCGGCGCAGATTATAGATCGTTCTGCGAGTGACAATTTCCCGTCTGTGATCAATAAACGCACTGAGAATATCTCTTAGATTCATACAGTGCGGACGACCATTCAGCAAGGCAACCATGTTAATGCCGAAAACTGTCTGGAATTGCGTCTGTTTATAGAGGTTGTTTAATACGACTTCCGGCACTTCACCACGGCGTAATTCGATGACCATGCGCATGCCGTCTTTATCGGATTCATCACGCAAACCGGAAATGCCTTCGAGCTTGCCTTCTTTAACCAGCTCGGCAATTTTCTCTAGCAACCGTGCTTTGTTGACCTGATAGGGTAATTCTGTGGTGATAATCGCTTGCCGGCTGCTGTCACCTATGTCCTCAAAATGACAACGTGCGCGCAGATAAATCTTACCTCGCCCGGTCGTATAAGCAGTATAAATACCCGACGCCCCATTAATAAAGGCGGCAGTGGGAAAGTCCGGGCCTGGAATATGCTCCATTAAGTCATAAATAGTGACATCCGGTTTATCAATCATTGCCAGACAAGCACTGACGACTTCAGCCAAATTATGCGGAGGTATATTTGTAGCCATGCCGACTGCAATACCTGATGAGCCATTAACCAGTAAGTTCGGCACACGGGTGGGCAATACCTCGGGCTGTATCTCTGATTCATCATAATTAGGGATAAAATCAACCGTTTCTTTATCAAGATCCGCCAGCAGTTCATGTGCGATTTTAGCCATGCGCACTTCGGTATAACGCATAGCCGCAGGCGGATCACCATCAACCGAGCCGAAGTTGCCTTGCCCGTCAATCAGCATATAGCGCATGGAAAAAGGCTGAGCCATACGAACCATGGTGTCATAAACCGCCGTATCGCCATGCGGATGATATTTACCGATGACATCACCGACAATACGTGCTGATTTTTTGTAAGGCTTGTTCCAGTCGTTGCCTAACTCACTCATCGCATATAAGACGCGGCGATGCACTGGTTTAAGGCCATCTCTGACATCTGGAAGGGCTCGACCCACGATAACGCTCATGGCGTAATCGAGATAGGACTGTTTCATCTCGTCTTCGAGATTGACAGGAATAATTTCTTTAGCGAAGTTTGACATTGATCCCTATATAAACAGTGTACCGATAACAATGCACCGGTATGGTTTCTTGACTAAATACAACCGCACCGTTCCTGATTCCTTGCGTTAAGTGCGACTACATGACTTTAAATAACTTGAAGATTATAGCAAATAGTCGATAGTGAGTCGAAGGTGTTGACGCTTTAAAGTTAAGCAAAGATTTCAGTCAGGAAATTTTCCATCGCCAGCCATGAACGCCTGTCTGCATCAGGCTGATATACTGTGCCAAAATCGGGGTTATTGGCGACCGGATTGGTAAAGGCGTGCATGGTATTACCAAAGGTATGCAGCTGCCAGTCTGCGCCCGCTTTCGTCATCTCCTGTTCAAAGGCAAGCACTTGCTCAACTGGAACCATAGGATCATCATGGCCATGCAAGGCTAAAATCTTTGCCTTAATGGCATTACCCTGAGTATTGCCAGGCGCAGCCAGCAAGCCATGAAAACTGACCACACCTTTCAAATCAGCGCCCGTTCTCGCTAAATCAAGCGAACACAAACCGCCAAAACAAAAACCAATTGCAGCAATTTTACTGTCATCAACCCAGGGCATTAATTTCACTGCATTAAGAGCAGAATGCATACGCTTTTGCAGCATTTGCCGGTCGTCCATAAAAGGTTGCATGAGTTTTGCATTTTCTTCAGCACCTGAACCCAACACGCCTTTACCATACATGTCAACCGCAAAACCCACATACCCCAATTCTGCGAGTTTTTTAGCTTTTTCTGCTACAAAATCATCCCTGCCAACCCAGGTATGGTTTATTAAAACAGCGGGTCTACGACCTGACAATGAATCATCAAAAGCAAAGAAAGCCTCCAGCAAGACCTCTCCATCCAGATACCCAACAGTATTCGATACTATTGCCATGATGCCACCTTATTGCCTAACCTTTTCATTGATGCTCCCTGTTTTCTGCAGCATTGATAAAAACCCCACCGAAGCGGCTTCTGCCAGATCCAACACTCGCTCAAAACCATATTTTCCACCAAAGTAGGGATCAGGCACCTCGCGTGTATCCAGATGCGGGGCGTAATCAAGAAAATAACTGATTTTGTCTTTATATTCCTCGGGACAGGCATCCATCAGCGTTTGATAATTATCATCATCCATTGCCAGCAAAAAATCGAAATCCTCAAAATCCCCCATAATGACTTTTCTGGCGCGTAAATGAGCCAGTTCAATATCCCGTTCGAGTGCCGCGTGTTGCGAGCGCAAGTCGGGTGCCTCTCCAATATGATAAGCATGGGTACCGGCCGAATCGATAACAAAATATTCTTCTAAATCTTGTTCCTTAAGAAGTTTTGCAAAAACGCCTTCAGCCGTGGGTGAACGGCAAATATTGCCCATACAAACAAAGAGAACTTTTATTTTTTCCATATCCATGCCCGCTTGAAAATGATTACACCTGTCGAATGAAGGTATTGTAACGCTTGATCAATAAAATTGGCAGAGCAAGGCTAATCAATTTTTTTACTATCCCGGCATAGTCAGGAGTGTAGAAGGCACTTTAATAACTTGAACAAGAATGTGCCGATTGTTCAAAATTCCTCTCACTTTATCTATAGGGATTAGAGAGAACGTGATTTTGGATTACTCAACTGAGGCGCTTATAGGTTAATAGTAATTTACATCAATGAATTGACTATGTATCTGAAGTGATAAAACCCGGGAACTAATCTGATCAGAGTGCATGGATGAAATTTTTTGATAAACTTATTTGACCAATATAGCGTATTGGTCAAATAAGTTAGGCGTACAAGCTTTTTGCCCGCCATTAATGAGTGTCTGCTAGTGAATCCATGAGTTATGCATCCGCCAAACTGCTATTTAAAAGTAAATACTGTTAAAGCCCACCCAATCAAGCAAACGGATGCTCCAGAATAATGGTTTCGTCTCTATCGGGACCTGTTGAAACGATAGTCACCTTAACGCCGACCAGTTCTTCAAGTCGCTTGATATAGGCTTTGGCATTGTCAGGCAGATCATTAAAATCAGTCACACCGGCACTCGTTCCAGTCCAGCCGGGCATTTCTTCAATAATTGCGTGGCATTGTTCATATTGGTCCGCGCCTAAAGGCGCTGTTTCAGTCACTTCGCCGTTTAGTCTGTAAGCCGTACAAATACCAATTTTTTCCAGACCATCCAGCACATCCAGCTTGGTTAAACAGATACCGCTTAAACTGTTCAGTTTTGCTGATTTGCGCATGGCTACTGCATCAAACCAGCCGGTACGACGCTTGCGTCCGGTTGTAGCACCAAACTCATAACCTTTCGTACCCAGATGCTCACCATTTGCATCATGCAATTCCGATGGAAACGGGCCATTGCCTACGCGTGTTGAGTAAGCCTTGGTAATCCCCAGCACATAGTCAAGATCAAGTGGCCCTATGCCGCTACCAGTAGCCGCTCCACCCGCTGTTGTACTGGATGAGGTGACATAGGGAAATGTACCATGATCGATATCCAGTAATGCGCCTTGAGCGCCTTCAAATAACAGGTTTTTTCCTTGCGCCTGATATTTATAAAGCTCTTCGCTGACATCAGTTAGCATGGGCTTGATTTGCTCACCCAATCGGAGTGCTTCATCCAATGTCTGCTGATAGTCGACTGCATCCGTATGATAATAGTGAGTGAGCATAAAATTATGATAATCAACCAATTCTTTGAGTTTTTCGGCAAAGGTCCCGGCATTCAGCAAATCGCCAGCGCGCAAACCTCTGCGCCCTGCCTTGTCTTCATAAGCAGGGCCAATGCCGCGTCCAGTTGTACCAATGGCCTTACCGCCACGCGCTTTTTCTCGCGCCTGATCGATAGCCACATGCACGGGTAAAATCAGGGTGCAGGCCTCACTGATTAATAACCGGTTTCTGACTGAAATCCCCGCTTTTTCCAAAAATTCAATCTCTTCCATTAAGGCATTCGGCGATAAAACCACGCCATTACCAATCATGCACCGCACATTATCCCTGAGTATGCCCGAAGGAATAAGGTGCAATACTGTTTTCTCGCCTCGTATTACCAGCGTATGTCCGGCATTATGACCACCCTGAAAACGCACCACAGCTTCTACATGTTCGGTTAGCAGATCAACCAGTTTACCTTTTCCTTCGTCACCCCATTGAGTGCCGATGACAACGACATTTTTTCCCATAATTATTCCAGATTTACGACTGCAAGGATGCAGGAGGTAGAGCAACGCATGGAGCAGTTGCCGAAGCCAAAGGTCTGACGACCCAGTTTTGATTATCTTGTTCTAAAATAGAGGTACAACCCAATTCTTTTGCACTTCCGGTTTGCCCCGGCAACTGTTGAACAACAGCCTGTTGCTTAGCGCGCAAGTCCCTGATTTTTTCATTTAACGCGGCATCGTCTGAATACGGAGCAAAAATAAGTTCTCGCTGTTCTATCTGGAAGGATTGTTTGCTGAGTGCTGACAATAATTTCAAGTCGGCACTAAAACCAGTCGCGGGACGCGCACGTCCAAACACTGCACCGATATTGTCATAACGACCGCCTCTGGCAATTTCTCTGCCGACTGAGGGTACAAAAGCGGCAAAAACCATACCTGTATGATAATGATAGCCACGCAACTCAGCCAAATCGAAACTGATTGGCAACGACGGAAAACGCGTTGCCAGTTTTTCCGCAATTGCTTCCAGATCAGCCAGTGCTTTTTTAACGTCATCATTAGCTTTCAAAAACACTGCTCGAGCTTTATTAATTGTGTCTTTGCCACCATTCAGTTCGGGTAATTTTAATAACATTAGCTTAAGATCATTATCGATAGTATAGCTGTCCATCAACTCCTGAAGTTCAGGTCTGGCTTTGCGCTGCAATACATCAAATAATTCACTTTCTTGCAGTTCGGTTAAACCTGCTTGCTTGGATAAAGCCCGGTAAATGCCGACGTGCCCCAAATCAAGGTGAACATTTTGCAATCCTGTTATAGCCAGCATTTCCAGCATCAATCGAATGACTTCCACATCGCTTTCCTTGCCAGCATGCCCGTAAAGTTCCGCGCCTATTTGCATGGGGCTTCGGGTCTTTTCCAGGGGGTCGCCGCGGGTATGTAATATAGTGCCCACATAGCACAGACGGGTTGGCCATTCATGCTTGAGATTATGGGCATCCATTCTGGCAACCTGGGGTGTCATGTCAGCTCTTACTCCGAGCATTTCACCACTAATCTGATCGGTCAGTTTAAAGGTTTGCAAGTCCAGATCGTGCCCTGAACCCGTCAGCAAGGAATCCAGAAAATCGATAAAGGGAGGAATAACCAGGTCATAGCCCCAGCAAGCAAATAGCTCCAGTAGCTTACGTCGCAAGTTCTCCAGATGTTTGGCTTCTTTCGGCAAAATCTCTTCTATGCCATCGGGCAAAAGCCAGGAATCTTTTTGTTGCATGTTTTGTGTGTCCACTCAAACAAAACGCCCCGCAAGCGGAGCGTTTTTATATTTTCAAATGCAGGCTGGGTTTGCGTTAGCATAACCCGACATTTTATCGCTACTTCGTTTGTTTCTTAAAATACTGAAAGAAATCAGAATCAGGATCCAGCACCATCATGCTTGAACTTGAGAATGTCTTTTTGTAAGCATTTAAGCTACGGTAAAAAGTAAAAAATTCAGTATCCGCACCGAAAGCCTTGGCGTAAATTTCTGCAGATGTTGCATCACCTTCACCACGCAGTTTTTCTGCATCGCGAAATGCATTTG
>NQJI01000071.1 GCA_002256705.1 Methylococcaceae bacterium NSM2-1 | reverse complement strand
TGCCGCTTGTGCAGCATTACCAAATATTAAACCCGCAGCCAACAAAACCACTTTTGCTGTTTCTTTAAAGCCAATCATTACCCTACTCCTTATTTCTGTTTAGCCAGTTAGTTGTTTAATGTGGCTGATGCGGCACTTTACGCAACTTGCTCACGTCATAACCTAAATTAGCAACGGTTTTTGTTAGTTCCTGGGATCGGCTGTCCTTAATAAAAGGCGTACGCGCCATTATCCATACATAGTCCCTGGCATTTCTGGCAATGATGGTGTTGGTATAATCCTTGTCAAGATAAGCAATAATAAATTCAGACTTGAAAGGCCAGATGAATTGCATGCCCCAGACTGCGTTGCCAGTGTTTTCAACCACAAAACCATGTGGGTTATAACGCTTTTCTGAACCATCAAATCCACCTTTGCGAAAAACGAAAGTAGTGTTGATACTGCCGTCTTTTTCGAGCTGATAGGATTCAATGGCGTTGTATGCCTCTGTTTCAATCACCGTTGGGATGCACGCAATCACATACCAGTCGCCCATGAATTGATTCAAATTAACATACGATACCGGTTTGACAGGTGACAGGCTTTGGCTGGCACAAGCACTGATAAGCGCTGTAAATAGGCCGGCTAATAAGCTGATTAATTTATTTTTCAATTTGAGACTCCAGTATGACCACCTTTATAGTAAGTGTTCAGTTCCCCTCTTTGGAAAAGAGGGGTTAGGGGAGATTTTATTAGATAAATCCCCCTCAATCCCCCTTTTACAAAGGGGGAGGTGAACGCTTACCGTTCATACGTTTATTTGAAATCACATGTGATACCTTAATAAGTTTTTACTGTAATCCCTTTCCTGCTCATCACTCAGCTGGACTTTATAAAAAGATATTGCGCTACCCGCCACTCATTACCCTTGCTATAGCCAAACAATTCCGCGCAGGCCATAAAAAAAATGCGCCAGCGTTGCTGCCAGATGCGTGCCTGTTTTTTTCCGTAGATATTGTTAAATACCGCGCGGATTTCATGGCGATGTTGATCCATATTAGCCAGCCAGGCTTCAGCCGTTTTTTGATAATGACTGCCGGACAAGTCCCATTGGTATTGCAACTGTAACTCTTTTTGAAAATGCAGCAACGTATCTCGTGCCGGCATCAGTCCGCCGGTAAAAAAGTATCGCCCCATCCAGTTATCTTCGCCCTCGGTTTCGAAGGGATAGGCTAGCTTTTTATGACAGAAAATATGCACAAACAACTTGCCGTCAGCTCTTAGCCAGCTGGCAATCTTGCTTAACAGGCTGTCATAATTACGCATGTGCTCAAACATCTCGACAGAAACTATACGGTCAAATTGTTTATCCAAAGTCAGTTGGTTAACGTCACAGGTCATCACTTCGATATTCCCCAAACCTCGCTGTTTTGCCTGCTGCTCTATATATTCCCGCTGACTATTGGAATTGGAAACGGCGGTAATGCGACTATTCGGGAAATGCTCGGCCATCCATAAGGTTAAAGACCCCCAGCCGCAGCCCAGTTCGAGTATTTGCTGGCCATCAAGCAATTCGGCGCGCTCCGCTGTCAGTGCTAACATCCGGGCTTCTGCCTGATCAAGATTTTCGGTTTGCTCATCCCAGTAGCAGGAGGAGTACTTCAGGTGTTTTCCCAGAGCATACTTATAAAATGCTGCCGGGACTTCGTAATGCTGAGCATTGGCGGCGCCGGTTTCAATGGCAATCGGGCTTAGGCGAAGGTTTTCCAGTAGTTGCTGGTAACGCTTTTCGCGCCGTTCGGGATCATTGGCATATTCGTCCTGTAAACGCTGCTTTAACAGTTTTTTAATCCCGAACCGCACCAGACCATCCGGCAATAGTTTATGTTCTGCGAGGGTAATAGTGTTCATGATGAACCTCATTAATTGCTTTATACATAGTAAATATTAAGCGAATCCGTATACCCGCAAATAGCTGAGAGTATACCCTCTCCTGATGGAGAGGGCTGGGTGAGGAGAATTAAACAGGCATATAACATTTTTTGATTCCACTCACCACCCAGTGTTTCCGGGCTGTCCGCCCGGAACCCTCCGGGCGCTCTCGGCGCGACCAAATCCGCTCCCGGCTAATTTGTCCCGCTGGAGAGGGATTGTTGTGCTTCGCGCTGAACAGTTATGTTTTTACTAGCTTAATTGGATTTTATTCCACAATATCTCCCCCAATGGAAAAGGCATAAATCAAGCTTCATGTCTCCGGCCACCACGGGAAAAACATGCTGGTGGTTTTCTGGTACAAGCGGTAATCCTCGCCACGGCTGCGTAAGGCCTGTTGTTCGGTGAATGGAATGCCGGTAAACCAGTATAAAAAACAAAACATCACGACAGGCGCAAGCCATAACCAATATTGATATTCACCGCCCCAGCCCATCAACGGATAAGCAAACCAGTGCAGCCATTCAAAAAAATAATTCGGATGCCTGGAATACCGCCACCAGCCCTCACGGCAACTCAAACCCCGATGTTGAGGCTTTTTTCTGAATTCAGCCAGTTGCTGATCAGCCGTAGTTTCACCGTATAACGCCAAGGCCGCGAGCAGCAGGGCGGCGACAACAAGAGAGGTTTGCGGCCTAGAATTTTGTGCAACTGCCCAGAACGGCAACGATAAGAGCCAGATAAATCCAGCCTGCAACAAAAAAAATAGCAGGAAACCCAGATCGGCACGATCTTTCATGGCCTTGCGCATGGCATGATATCGACCATCTTCGGTTTCCTTGAACACGCGTCGCTGCAGATGACGGCCCAAGCGCCAAAACCAGCTAAAGGTCAGTACGCCCAAACTCAATTTTAAAAACAATGGTGCGGTTCCGGTTAGAGCATACCAGGGCCCGGCAAACATCATGCCGAACGCCCAGACGACATCTACAACACCCGCGTTGGCGTGGCTCTTTTGCCAGTTCCAGGCCAATAACATGGCGCCGATACTAAAAACTGCTACGATAATCAAACTAGACATCGTTTTGCTCCTCTTGTTTAAGTCGCTTGAAATGGCTCGCCAGCCAGAGCAATAAGGGTAAGGCGACCGCCCAGCTTAAACCCAGCCCTACAAACCAGACTCCGGATTCGGTAATAATATCCACCGCGCCCAAACGTGAAGCAGCCAGATACGATAATGGACTGCTAACGCCGCCCAACACAGCAGCAAGCACTAATCGCGATTGCAGCCAGGCCAGAGAATGATTGAGTGTTAATGCCAGCCCAGCCCATAGTAACAGAATCCATAAAGGCGCTCGCTCGGAAAAGGCCCAGCCCGCGGCAAACTCAAGCCAGCCGAGCCTTACCCAGGTTGTATCCAGTGTGAGCCCGATTAATACCGCGACCAGCATTAGCTGAAAGTCGCCATAAACACGCCTGTCAGGACGTAGCTCCCAGAAGGCAAAGCCCATCATGACGACCGGAGCCAGCCAGAGCTGTTGATGAGCTGCACCAACAACAGCGCCGAACCATAAGGCCTGCATCCAAAGCATATTGAGCCAGTTATTACGATTCATAAACAGGTAACCATTGCTGACGACGATTGCCGGGTTTGGCTAGCAGTAACTGAACATTGGAAATCGATTTTTCTTTAAAGCCGCCTTCGCAATAACACAGATAAAATTCCCACATGCGAATAAATTCCTCATTGTAACCCTGTGCCCTGACTTGATCCAACGCCGCCAGGAAGCGTTTGCGCCAGTTGTTTAAGGTCAGTGCATAACTTTCACCCTGATCTTCAAGATTAATCAGCCGCAAATCCGTGCACCGCGAAGCGCTGGTGACGATCGCACTCACACAGGGAATAAAACTGCCGGGGAAAATATAGCGCTTGATAAAATCAACGCTTTTTAACGCCTGATGATAATACCTGTCTTCTATGGTAATCGCCTGAATCAGGGCCAAGCCACTGGGTTTTAACAAAGCCGCGCATTGTTTCAGATAGGTATCCAGATAGTGATGTCCCACCGCTTCTATCATTTCAATTGAAACCAGTTTGTCATAATGGCCCTGCAAATCCCGGTAATCCTCCATCAACACCGTGACACGGTCCGCCACGCCGGCATCGGCAATCCGTTGTTGGGCAGCCTGGTATTGTTCCTTGGAAATGGTTGTCGTGGTGATATGGCAGCCATAGTTTTTGGCTGCATAGGTCGCAAAACCACCCCAGCCGGTACCGATTTCCAGGACATGGTCGTCCAGTTGCAAATGCAACTTTTGGCAGATGCGTTCCAGTTTGGCGGTCGACGCCTGTTCCAAAGTCTGTTCAGGATGATAAAAAGTGGCTGAGGAATACATGCCGTGTTGATCCAGAAACAGGGCAAACAACGCATTACCCAGATCATAATGCGCAGCTATATTTTTCCGGCTGCCCTGTTGCGAGTTGCGATTAGCGAAATGCCATACCTTGAGCAACTGATTCGCCAGCGTTGCCAAACCGCCTTCCATGCTGTCGAGCAGATCACGATTGCGCACCAGGATCTGTATAACCCGGCACAAATCATCCGCCTGCCAATCCTGGTCCATATAAGACTCGGCCGCGCCTATCGAGCCGCCCAGAGCAACTTGCCGGTAGAAACTCATGTTCATTACATCGATTCTGGCGCGTAAGCCATCAGGGCCTTCGGAACCTAATACAAATTCACCCAAGGGATCCGCTATGGTTAATACCGCATTCTCCAGGCGGGCAAGTTTATCCAGTAACGCTTTGCGTAACAGCAAATCAATTCGTGCCGGGGTTTTGCTTAAAGTACCTACGACTGCATTCATAAAGTTCTCCTGGGATTTTATTCAGGTTGTTTGTCAGGGTGACCATAAAAAGGGATGCCTTTCAGCCACAAACGGAAAGCCTGCCAATATATTGAAACGACCACCGACAAGGTCAAAAAAGGATAATGCAAGGGCGTAGTGCGCATCGCCATGCGGGTCATTGCCAGTGCTTTTAGCTGCAAAGTGGCGTCAAAACAGCTTTCATTGTCCTGTTGTAACTGCATGTGAATGGTCAGGTTTGCTTCATGCAGGCTGAATTGCCAGCGGTAATGCTGCGTCATCGGCATAAACGGCGACACATGAAAGGCTTTGTCAAATTCAAATGCCCATTTGTCTTTTTGTACCGGACTCTCCTGCGTATCCAACACGTAGCAGTAACGTTCATTCCACGGCGTGTTATTTATTTCCGCGAGAATGTAACGCGGCGACTCTGTGCTCTCGGGATAACAGAAATAAAAGCTGACCGGATTGAAACAAAAACCCAGAAATCGCAAATGGGTTAACAGGCAGATTCGGCCCTTGAATGAATCTCCGGTTTGTTCCTTGATACGGTTTTTTACAGCATCGGTTAGGTCCTGCCCGGCTTCACCCAGATAATCGCTACGATAAAAGCTGACCAGGTTAAAGCGCTCCAAAGACCAGAAGGGGCTTAGCGCCATCACCTTATCCAACTCATCCAGGTCTAGCCAGCTCATGAAGATGGGGTAGCTGAAACTATGTTTTTTGGGCAGGTAACGGCGATGACGAATCCAGCCCTGGAATAATCGGCTGTTTAAGGTACTCATGTTTGTTCGCTTAACTGGTCAATAACTTCCTGTGCGCTTTTGGCGCCGTCTTCATGAAAACCCCAGCCCCAATAGGCGCCGGCATACCAGGTGTTATTTACGCCATTGATTTCAGCGCGCCGCTTTTGCGCAGCCAGGCTTGCCGGCGTGTACACAGGGTGATAATAATTTCTTCTTTGTAAAATTTTTGCTGAATCAATCCGGTCCGTGCAATTAAGTGTTACCAGCAAAGGTTCCGGCGCATCCAAATTTTGCAGCAGGTTCATGTAATAAGTGACGGTGCAGCGCGCCTGGGTTTCGCTTAACTTGAGCGCGTTCCAGCTTGCCCAGGCTTTAGGATGCTTCGGCATCAGGCTGACATCCATATGCAGAACCACGTCATTCTCCTGAAAGGTCATGGCGCCCAGGATTTCAGCTTCCTGGCCGCTGGCATCCTGCAACAAGCGCAGGGCTTGATCACTATGGCAGGCCAGAATCAGGTGGTCATAGTGTTCTAGACCCTGACCGGTTTTTACCGTTACGCCGGTGTTATCCCGGCTTACTGCCTGCACGGGGCAACCAAGACGCAAGTCGCCTATAAAGTCCCGCTTGAATGCCTGTACATAAGTCGAGGAACCGCCGCAAACGGTTCGCCACTGCGGCCTGTTGTCGGTCTTTAACATCTGGTGATTGGCCATAAACGCGACAAAATAGCGGGCCGGAAAATCCTTTACCACTTGCGGCGGACCGGACCATAACGCGCAAGCCATCGGCAGGATATGATCGTCGATAAAGGTTTGGCTGTAGTGCTGTTGTTGCAGATAGTCGCCCAGCGTCAACTTATCGTCGGTGCTGTCTAACAGCGCGGGCGCTTCGCGGTAAAAACGCAAAATATCCCTGACCATGCGGTAAAAGCGCGGGCGGAATACATTGCGCCGCTGGCAGAACAGTTTATCCAGGGTGGTCGCATTGTATTCAAGCCCGGTAAGTGCATTAGCTACACTAAAAGTCATGTCGGACGGCTGCGAAGCCACGCCCAGGTCACTGAGGAACCGGCAGAAATAATGATAATTATGTTCGTTGAAAACAATAAAGCCGGTATCAACCGCATAAGTCCGGTCCCCCAGAACAATGTTATGCGTATCGGTATGGCCGCCCGGAGTGCTATTGGCTTCATACACTGTAACCTGATGGCGTTTGCTCAAATAGTGCGCCGCATAAAGCCCGGCAATGCCGCTGCCGACAATCGCCATCTTCATTGTTGTGCCTTTTTAATAAGATTCGAGTACAAGCGGTCAGCCGGAACCGGCTTTAAATCCCAGATGATGCCAAACAGGGACATCAACCGAAGCAAATAGTAACTCATATCGATTTCCCACCAGAAAAATCCCTGGCGAGCCGATGCG
>NQJI01000070.1 GCA_002256705.1 Methylococcaceae bacterium NSM2-1 | reverse complement strand
TGTTATGACACATAACACAACGAGTCTCGATTATTTTTTCGATCCCGTCATCTTTATAATCATCGATATCTGCACCACCCCTGATCCACTCCATAATCTTGAAGCGCTCTTGTTCCGGCGCATTCTCTTTCATGGAGCCATTAAGTTTCTGCTCCAGAACAGTGCCTGAGCGGTTGCCGTAATAACTGTAAACAATATCATCAATGGACAAGCCGAATTTGCCGTCAGCCATGCCATGCGTAAACAATATCTGAATTAATGCAAAAAGATACCCTATGCCTACGGTACAAAGATAACCGGTAAACAATACTTTGATAGGCGTATCGTGATCTTTTAAAGGTGTGAATTTTGGAGTCATAGTTTCGTATAATTTAAATGTCCGCTGAACTCGTCTTGAATCCATGAGTTTAGGTGTAGTGCCAAACAGAATCCGTACTCATGTATCCTGAGTGTTAACACCAGGTAATATTATAACCTGCCTTGATTATGTTTTTATTTCTGTTATTGAATTACCATTCCCCCCGTTATCAAGGCTCTTTCTTGTATTAACATTATTTTTCAATAGCATTACCTCGGCTTTACTGCCCAAATAAACATAGACACCCAGCGATACCAAAAGCAATGCAGCCGCAACAATAATCCAAACAGCTTCAATAATATGTTCACCGCCACCGTTTAATGCGAATTTAAAAATCATTAACAACGCTTCAATTGAAACCGCAATAATAATCACCGCGATAAAACGGGTAATCGTTCGCCTGGTTGAGCTATGCCTGAGTATATCCTTATATAACAGCACCTCCTCTTCCAGGGTGGTTTTACCCAAATCAAAAATCGCCAGCGCCAAGGTCAGGTAAATGACCGCACTTAAGGGTATCGCCATCATTTCCTGCGGATCTATTATCGAATGCACCACTTTTACACAGTCAGCTACCGCCGCATAAAGCAACACCAGAGCAACGGCAAACAATCCAAGCACAATCAGTGTATATATCACTTTAAAATAGGGCTCAAAATAGACGCGCCTGCTGTCACCGGTTAAAAATGCCAGCGTCGCACCCACGTCAATATCCAAAACAATGAAACCTTTTATTGAACCATCATCATTGGGAATTTTTACACTGGCGGACATGCATAGTTCCTGTCGAACACTGGACAAATAGGGCTCGGTGACCACCACGCCAGTTGTCTTCATCGCTAACAAATAGTAAGGCCTGTTACTGCGATCTGCTCCCATACCGGTTTTAGGATGTTTTTTGAAATGGCTGCCCGGCACATTTATGCCAATTTGTTTTCCTTGAGCATCAAGCAGATAGAGAAGACTCACAAAAGGGTAATAAGAACACAATGAATCAAGCATCTCGGTCATTTTCTCATGGCGTTGCACAAACATTTTTTCATCAGCAAAACAGCCCAATATTGAAGAGAGCAAATTACGAATAGCCAATCGATGCTCTTCGTATTTCTCAATAACATTGATATGACTCATTTTGGACATTTGCACATACCCTTTCAATAATACGAGAGTTAACAGCAATTTTCACACCAGCACAAGTGCCGATTGATCAAAATAATCATCAAGACCTGTCGAAACAAGTCAGTTCCTCGAAAATGCGCAGCACTACATGGGCATCGCTATTAAAGTTCTTGAACCTGAAAATACAGCTGAGCCAATGAAAAACACTAATTAATTGAAATATAAAAGTATGTTTTAAGCTTTAAAATTTTTTTAAACCTTAACAGTCCCCCAACATTGAATAATAAACTTGATAGATAGATTATTCATTTCAACGACGAAATCCAGACTGGACCACAAGAACTTAATCATTAAAAAAATCTATTGTGGTGCAACATGAGTGCAACTGCACAAAATTGATGAGTTCTTTTTAAAACTTAAACAATCTTGCCAGAGTAGAGATGTTATAACCGCTCATAATAATTGAAGCAAACTGCAAAAAACCATTTGACACAATCGACATAGTGCTTGCCATTATTATTCAAATCCTTTTTGCAGGCGTTATTTTAGCCGTTGAAAAATAGGAGGATGAAAAAATCAAAACATTAAAATTCATCCACCACATGCCTGATGGGTGCAGGTGTATTCTTTTCAATCCGATGACTGCCCGCTTTAATCACCTTGTCCCTGTCTCCAAGGTGAGCTGGTTTTTTTAAACTCACATCTTCGATTTCGCCAAATACGCTTCGCGCTATCCGGTCTCTCCATACTTATCGCTAAATCAGATATATATATCAGAACATATCATTAAATGTTCTACAGTTTCGCTGCTATAGTGCACTCAACTTTTAAACACGCTGGACGTAGACAACACGTTCATTTTCAACAGTGATGAGTTGTAGGAGCACTATTATGATTACCGAAATAAGAAAACCCAGTAAAGGACAACTAAAGACTGAAGTCGCCGAACAGATTGCCTCTTTTTTGCAAGGAATCCAGTTTGGATCGGTTGAAATTATCATACATGATAGCAAGGTTGTGCAAATCGAACGCAGAGAGAAGCTACGCTTTGACGCTAAATAAGTACTTGAATAAATAGCCAAATCCACTCTACCGTAAAAACGGCGAAAAAATATTATTTTAAAGTGATAGCAGGCTGACCGGAGCACCGGACGTTACTGGAACGAACAGAGTTTTTATAAAATTTGGGGGAACACATGCAGCGTAATTTCATTAATACAGTGTCCGCAGCCAGCGCCCTGGGTCTGTTATTAGCGTTGCCGGGCCTGGTAAATGCTGAGGATTATTTCCGCAAAACTAGAGGTTACCGCGTCGAGCCGGACTCCGATCCTCCGTCTTACGTACGGAAATTGAGCCAAACCCAATTCGATCAGTTTCGCGACATTGATTGGTTAAATGTCGGCCTGGATCATCGCACCCGCTATGAGTACCGCGAAAACGATTACCGGTTTTGGACCGATACGACTCCAGCTGGCCCGGTAAAAAGATACCGTGCCGACCCGGACAATCTGTTCTTGTTGAGAACGCGTGCCTATGTTGGGATCACAGATATTCTCGATCCTTTCCGTTTCGCAGTCGAATTTCAAAATTCCAGCAGTGAAAACGGACACTATGAAAGATCTGATTCCGACGTTAACGAACATGAGCTGATTCAGGCTTACGGCGAGCTATATTTCAAAAACGCGCTGGGTTTCAATCGGCCATTAAGTGTTCGCGCCGGTCGCATGGCTTACGAAGTGCTGGACCGGCGTTTGCTGGCCAGAAACGAGTTCCGTAACACGACCAATAACTTCTTTGGCTATCGCGTTCATTTTGGTAAACAGCAAAACGACTGGGATTTGGATACCTTCGCGTTGCAGCCGTTGGAGCGCTTGAAGTACCAGTGGGACAAGAATGACGAAGATACCTGGTTTTATGGCGGGATACTGAGTATCCGCCGTTGGTCCGAATTTATCACGATCCAGCCCTACTTCATGGGCCGCAAGGTTAACGGCGACCCAACCAATTCCGTTGTCGCCAATCGCAAGGCCGATATGGACATTTATGCGCCGGGCTTGAGGGTTTATGGTTTATTCGGCAGTAGCGGCTTTGATTTCGATGCCGACATCAACAAACAGTTCGGCACTGTTGGCTCACTGTCAGGCACCCGGCAAACCAAGCAGAACCATGATGCTCTGGCTTACGCGATGGAACTCGGCTATACCTTTGACCATGAGTGGAAGCCCAGGGCCAGTGTATTTTACGGCTACGGTACCGGCGACAAAAACGGCGTAGATAACAACAACCAACGCTTCGATGCTTTTTACGGCTTCAACCAGCCGTGGTCGCGCAACGATTATTTCTCCTGGGATAATATTCACGCACCAAAAGCCAGACTGGAGTTTGTCCCCTACAAGGAAGTTCGCATAGACACCGGTTTTAACGCCTATTGGCTGGAAAACGAATCCGCGGCCTGGAACCGTGCCAATTTGCAAGACCGGACCGGCAAAAGCGGCAGCTTCCTGGGATACGAATGGGACCTCCGTTTGCGCCATAAACTTAACCCCTATGTCGATTGGAGTATGAGCTATGCCTACTTTTCTCCGGGTGATTTTACGAGGGCACAGGCAAGGATTGATGGTCCCTACACCTCTCAGCCCACCAATTTCTTCTACTTCGAAGTGTCGCTGAATGCATTTGGCGACGGTAAGCCCACTTACAAGTAAACCAGCGCAAAGGTAACGGTGAGAAATGCCAAAAGGATCATTCCCTTGCTCCGGAAAGTAGGGGATGAGGCAAATCCAGTAATAGATGAAGGCCATTAGTGGTGTCTGTAGGAGGTGCTCTAAGTAACAATATATCTATTTTACAGATATTAATATCTAATTATATCATTATTGCCGGTTAATCAATTTGCTTACCATAAGTGCCATATGTATCAAATATGTCACTTATTAAAGCGATGCGGCAAAACAAACAAAACATCTTCCATTAAGGAGAATTTATGAAAATTACCAAATCATTAAAACACCTGTTCTTCACCTTGACCTTACTATTGAGCGGTACGGCTTTGGCGGATAGAACCATTCTCAATGTCTCCTACGACCCGACCCGGGAACTGTATCAGGACTTCAACAAGGAGTTTATTAAATACTGGAAAGACAAAACCAAAGAAGATGTTGAAGTTCAACAATCGCACGGCGGTGCCGGCAAGCAAACAAGAGCGGTTATCGACGGTTTGGAAGCGGATGTTGTGACCCTGGCAATGTCTTATGACATCGATCAAATTGCTGAACGGGCCGGGTTGCTGCCTAAAGATTGGCAGAGCCGTTTGCCCAACAACAGCTTGCCTTATACCTCCACCATTGTGTTTTTAGTGCGCCAAGGCAATCCCAAAGGCATTAAAGACTGGGACGACCTGGCAAAAGATGGTGTATCGGTCATTACCCCCAATCCCAAAACTTCAGGTGGTGCCCGCTACAACTATCTGGCCGCCTGGGAGTTTGGAGAGAAGAAGTTCGGCAGCAAGGATGCCGCCAAAGAATTTGTTAAGAAGATTTACAAAAATGTCCCGGTACTTGACTCCGGCGCACGTGGTTCTACAACGACTTTTATCCAGCGCGGCATGGGCGATGTGCTGATTACCTGGGAAAACGAAGCGTTTCTGGCGCTTAAAGAACAGGGCGCCGGTAAATACGAAATTGTCGTGCCGCCAACCAGCATTTTAGCGGAAACGCCGGTAGCCGTCATCGATAAAATCGTCAAAAAGAATGGCACCCAGGATTTAGCGGAAGCTTATCTGCAATACCTGTATTCACCGGTCGGGCAAAAACTGGCTGCTAAACACTTCTACCGTCCTTATCAACCTGAACATGCCGCTCCTGAAGACTTAAAACGTTTTCCAAAACTGGAGCTGTTTACCGTCAAGGACAAATTTGGTGGCTGGCCGCAAGCACAAAAAGAGCATTTTGATGATGGCGGCACCTTCGATCAAATCTACACGCCTTAAATATAGAATTGATCTGATTTAAATTATCTCAGCCATTCGATTTTTATCCCCTTACTCTTGGAGGCTACATGTTCAAGTATTTAGTTCTATCCGCGCTGCTGGTTTCATCCACCGTCTTTGCCGAAACCTCATTATTGAACGTTTCCTATGACGTAACACGCGAGTTTTATGATGACCTGAACCCCGCCTTCATCAAACACTGGAAAGAAAAGACGGGCGAAACCATTGTTATCAATCAATCTCATGGCGGGTCGAGCAAACAGGCCAGAGCAGTTGTAGACGGACTGGAGGCCGATGTCATTACCATGAATCGGTCACCTGACATTGATATTCTTTACCAACTCGGCAAGCTGATTCCTGAAAACTGGCAAGAACGTCTTCCTCATGCCAGTTCTCCTACGGCATCAACTTCTGTCTTTTTGGTTCGTAAAGGCAATCCTAAAAATATCAAGGATTGGGAGGATCTGGTGAAACCAGGTATTTCCGTTATCATTCCCAACCCGAAAACTTCGGGCAACGGCAAATACAGCTATCTGGCGGCATGGGGCTCTGTCATAAAAAATGGCGGCGGTGAGGCCAAAGCCAAGGATTTTGTAACCAAACTCTTCAAAAATGTCCCTGTGCTGGATAGCGGCGGACGCGGCGCGACAACGACATTTGCCCAGCGTGGTATTGGTGACGCCCTGTTGACTTTTGAGAATGAAGTATTTTTGATCAAGAAAGAACTGGGGGAAGATAAATTCGAAGTGGTTTACCCATCCACCAGTATTTTGGCTGAAAATCCGGTCTCATTGGTGGATAAGGTTGTCGACAAGAGAAATACTCGTGCGCTTGCTCAAGCCTATCTGGACTTTCACTACTCCGAGGAAGGCCAGGAAATTGCCGTGCGCCATAACTTGAGGCCACAGGTGGAAAGTGTTGCAGACAAACACAAAAGCACTTTCAAGCAGCTTAATTTGTTTACCGTGGACGAAGTGTTCGGAAGTTGGCCTAAGGCAGAAAAGACCCACTTTGCCGACGGCGGGCTGTTTGATCAGATTTACACCAAATAAAACCAAAGGTTGCTGACATGCCACAAAGTAACATCATGCCGGGATTTCGCCCGGCCATCGGGCTTACCCTGGTCTATTTGGCCTTGATTGTATTGATTCCGCTCAGCGCGATGCTGCTGAAATCGATGCAACTCAGCCTCGACGAGTACTGGGCGATTCTGTCCAACCGCCGCGTGCAGGATTCGTTCAGCGTCAGCTTTGGGGCGGCGCTGATTGCTGCCGCCGTGGCCGCTGTATTCGGCTTTATCATCGCCTGGACGCTGGTACGCTATACGTTTCCCGGCAAACGTCTTGTCGATGCGCTTATTGATCTGCCGTTCGCATTGCCGACAGCCGTTGCCGGTATCGTGCTGGCAACAATCTACGAACCCCAAGGCTGGATCGGCAAGCTGTTGATGGATAACTTTGGAGTGCAAATTGCTTACACACCAAAGGGTATTGTCGTTGCTTTGATCTTTATAGGTTTGCCGTTTGTCGTGCGGACCATCGAGCCTGTGCTGCAGGAATTGGATACTGCGACCGAAGAAGCCGCCGCCAGTCTGGGC
>NQJI01000069.1 GCA_002256705.1 Methylococcaceae bacterium NSM2-1 | reverse complement strand
TGGCTGATCAAGTAGATCGCCAAGAACCGGACCGTCAATGCCAGGTGAGTGCTCTCCGGCAATCAGCGAAGTTTGGAACCGAAAGGCCCAGCATTGAAATATCTTGCGGGCGCCAACGTGAAGTAGGCAATGCTCCTCTCGGCCGCAGCAGGAACAGCGAAAGCCCTGTGAGGCCAGCGAACCTGTTCCAGTGCATCCTCGCATTGCGCCTCGACGCCAAACTGCTGCAGAAATGCGGGCAAAGATAAGCCAGGTTGGAATTGAATACGATTCATCGCCATAACAGGGTACTCCTCGGTTGATAGGCGACCAATATGTGCTTTATAGTTGAAAAATGCTGGTGGGCGCTAAAACTGACTGAAGAAGCTTTCTATTCAGGAAAACTTTTGACTACCTACTAAATGCGCCCAAAGGCCTTGTCGAACCATGAGCCTAAATTCCGCAGTTGAAGGAGTCGGCAGGCTGTTCGTGCTGATGTATAGGAGCATGAACGGCTTAAGCTGGTAGAGCTTTTGGTTTACTCTTTCTGCTCTTGCTCATCTGAAGACGGTTTATTGGTTGGCACGCGGCGTTTACCAACGTTTTTCTGGTCTCTGTGACGTATTTTGACTTTTTCCGCAACAGCTTTTTTAGGTTCTGTTTTCTTCTTAACGCCAGCCGCTTTTCCAGACGCTTTAAGTTTTTTGGGGCCTTTATATTTTCCTTCCAGCTCTTTAATACTCCGACGTTTAAATTTCTGCTTTAAAAAACGTTCAATACCTGACATTAAATTCCATTCAGTGCTTTTCACCAGGGCTATTGTTAGTCCCAGTTCATCAACCCGGCCAGTACGGCCTATACGGTGTATATAATTGATACCGTTTCTGGGTACATCAAAATTGATAACCAGGTTGATGCCTTTAATGTCCAGTCCCCGGGCTGCAAGGTCTGTGGCAATCATGATGTTAACTTCACCCTCACGGTACAATTCCATCATGCGGTTACGGTCTTTTTGATCCATTTCGCCATGCAGTACGCCGACACGGAGTTTTTGTCCCCGCAGTGGTCCGCGAAGAGTGTCCGCCTGAATTCTGCTGTTGGTGAAGACCAGCGCTTTGTCATAGCTTTCATTAAGCAGTAACCAGGCCAGCAGTTTTTGTTTATGATCATTATCGTCTGCCAGTATAATTTGCTGCTCGATGTTGCGATGCCCATCGTACAGCGTATTTAAGGCAACAATTTCATGATGTTGCAGAATCTTGTCAGCCATTTTGATAACGCCAAAATGCGTTAGCGTGGCGGAAAACAGCAAGGTTTGTCTTTGGGTGTTGCAGCTTTTGGCGATGGTCAATACATCTTCACTAAAACCCATATCCAGCATACGATCGGCTTCATCCAGAATCAGGACTTCAAGATGACTGAAATTTGGCGTTTCCTGTTCCATCAGTTCCAGAAGTCTACCGGGGGTCGCAATGACAATTTCCGTGTTTTTTCGGAGCATGTTTTGCTGTAGCCTAAAGTCATCGCCACCGGTAATTATGCCCACTTTAAGGTCAGTGAATTCGACTAATTGCTGACATTGCTTAAAAATCTGTTGCGCCAGTTCACGGGTGGGCGCGAGTATTAACGCGCGAGTGCCGAATTTTCTGGAGGGTAAGGCGAGCAGATGATGCAGTGTAGGCAATAGAAATGCGGCGGTTTTACCACTGCCTGTTTCGGCACTGACCAGTAAATCTTTATGCTCCAATGCTAGCGGAATGGCCTGTTGCTGCACAGGTGTTGGTTGCTGAAAACCTAACTTGTTAACTGCCATGAGCAGGGGTTCGGCCAGTGATAAGCTTGAAAATGATGACAGGGTGTCTGTTGGATTAGGCTGCATGAATCTTGAGTAGTTGCTGCGTTTACGCAGGTGGTGAAAAGCGAATGTTCTTGGTCATTATAAACTTTTTGTTATCAGGGCTATGATTTAAATCACTCAGCATTGCTTATCGGGTTTTAGCTGTTAAGCTTAGCTAAAATGTTTTTCAATACGCAAAAGGGTAGAAACAATGATACCGATTAGAGATACCGCACCATGCAATTCAAAGCCCTATGTAACCTGGGGGATCATGGTAGTCTGCATAAGCATTTTTATCGCCATGAAGTTAATGCCCGATCAAACAGTTATCAGTCTGCTTAATCGTTATGGCATGGTGCCTATCCGTTATTCAACGCTACATGCTGGTTTGCCTTTTGATGGCTACCTATCTTTTTTGACCAATTTATTTTTACATGCAAGTTGGACGCATCTGATTGTGAATATGTGGTTTTTGTGGATTTTTGCCGATAATGTCGAAGACAGGATGGGGCGTATCCCTTTTTTAATTTTTTATTTAGTGTGCGGGGTTTTTGCGACGATTCTGCAATGGTATTTCGATCCAATGCTGGATATTCCGGTGATTGGCGCTTCGGGCGCGATAGCCGGTGTGTTGGCAGCTTATTTTTTTCTATACCCCCTTGAACGCGTTATCGTGTTTTTTCCACCGATAGTGTTTCATGTGCCCGCCATTACCTTTTTGGGCTTGTGGGTCTTGTTGCAACTGCATAATGCAACCACCTCAATCATTTTTGAGGGTACTACGATAGATGTGGCCTGGTGGGCACATTTAGGTGGCTTTGTTGCGGGTTCTGTTTTGTATCGGTTTTTCTTAAGAGACAAGAAAAATGAAGTAATCTGATGGCTTTAAGGTATAATTTTCAGTTTCAAAAAGTCGGGCTTTTTGACAAAAATATCCGCAGTCAGTAACTGTTTGCTGACTAATAAAGGCCTCTTAAAGTTATCTGGAAATTGAATCAATATGAAAAAAGTTAATGTTGCGTTGGTAAGGCTACTTCAGTTTGTGGTTTTTGTACTGTTTACTTTCATGGTAATAGCCTATTTCGGTGCCATGGTTTTACTGCCGCTGGATGCCATTGCGTTGCTTATAAAGCTGATGGGGGTTATTGGTCTTCATGGTTTTATCGGGGCTTTGATTGCCATACCGCTTGTTGGTTATTTATGTCTGATTGTGTACAAAACGCCCGGACTTTGCAAAATGGTTGTTGATACAGGTGTCGATCTGGTCAAGACTGGTAAAATAAGAGTAGAAGCGTTTAATGAAATAGCCGATGCGGTAAAAGCTTAAATTTATGACCATAGGGAAGGGTGTGCCTCCCACGGCATACCCTTTTTTATGTCTGTTTCTGCGGCGCAATGGATTTTAGAGTGTGGCTTAAAATCCTTTTCAATAGCGAAACTGGCAAAGTTTTGTTCCATTTTTTGAATGACAGCACTAACTGAAGATGCCATTAATAAAAGATGAAATATGTCCTGTTTCTTCAATGCAAACGGAGTGCTCCATTAGATAATCATGCCATTCAACCTTATATTCCAAATCATTAAGCGCATGAAATGCGGCTTTAGCCGATTCAATGGCTACCACTGAATCCAGTATGCCGTGACCCATAAATATCGGCACGGCATTGTTAGCGGCTGAACGTTCAGTTTTTAATTGTTCAAGGGTCGGTAAATAAGTTGACAGTCCGATAATTCCTGCCAGTTTATGCGGGTAACTTAATCCTGCATGCAGAGCAATCACGCCTCCTTGAGAAAATCCGGCGAGTAAAATATGTTCAGACGGGACTCCTTTATCCATTTCCTGCTCAATAAGTTGTTCAACCAATTTTGCTGATTGATAAATCCCCGCCATATCAACTTTGCGTTCCAGCGACATTTCCAAAATATCGTACCAGGCACGCATATGCATTCCGCCATTAACGGTGATAGGCTGAATGGGTGCGTTGGGAAAAATAAAATGGATGTTAGATTCTGCATTTAAGTGCAGTTCGGAAGCCATGCCTTCAAAATCGTGCCCATCTGCACCTAATCCATGCAGCCATATTACAGAATACTTGTGGGCTGATTGAGGCTGAATTTCTATTGTGCTAAGTTCAGATTGCATAGGTGTTTTCCATAAAATCAATAAAATTAATCAAGTTACTGCCAAAAATTTCCTTCACATTTGGGCAAGTCAGGATTCATAAAATCCCAAGGCTGGGCATCAACAACCCACATATCTTTCTGAGGTTTATAGATAGCAGGGTCATCAAGGGTTGCCGCAGCGACTGGTCTAATTTTAGTAAAGGCGCTGTTTCTACCAAACAACGAGGTTCCGCATTCAGGACAAAAAGAACGGTACAGAGTATTACCACTTGCTGCAATGGTCGGATATTCCTTATAGTTGCCACTTATTGTAAGGGCTGACGCAGGTACGTACATAAGGGCTAAGTAAGGAGCACCTGCTGCTTTTTGACATGTCCTGCAATGGCAGTTCACGCTAGCGACCGGTTTAGCTGAAATTTCATATCTAATTAAACCACAAAGACAGCCACCGGTTATGGGAAGTTTCATATTTTTCTCCTTGAATGGAAAATGTTCCATGCTAAAACTGGGTAGAATGGATGATTGTAGCTGTTTATATTAAATCCCGAACTATGTTAAATGATATTATTTTTCTTTGCGTTATGTGCTTGGCTTATGTGTACTGGTTTAATGCCGAGAAAGCCAAAGAGATTGCGCTAGCAACCGCCAGAGACCATTGCTTGGCTATGGAAGTACAGATGCTGGATGGCTATGTTGCGTTAAATGGCCTTTGGCTGAAAAGAGATAAAGCAGGAAAAATGCAGCTGCGGCGATCATTTCTGTTTGAGTTTTCGTCGACCGGCAATGAACGCTATAACGGGACTGTATTAATGCTAGGTCAAAAAGTCGAGTCAATTTATATGGAACCCTACAGAATTGATTAGAACAGCAAGTTTTATGATGTTAATGATTTTTATTAAAACTTATTCAAAATATAGGACAAAAAATGCGACAATTTTAATTCTTAAATTGCCATTAAATTGAATTAAAAGCAGAAGTTTATTGTCCGATTGTAGTAAAATAATTATACAAATAATAATATTAGCTCATCCAATGGTAAGATTATGCCACATAGATGCTTCAAAAAAAGTCAACCAATATCTACAATTACTACACTTCCGGATTTGGGCATGGATAAAAAGGAAATAGAAAGTGATTTCAAGCGTTATTACGGTCACAGACTTGGTAGAGATGAAAACTGTCGCTCGCTACATTATGCCTATGAGGCTTTGTCGATGGTTATTAGTGACCGGCTCACAGAGCAAGCGAAAAAAACTTATAATGTTTACAAGAAACAGGATTGTAAAAGAGCCTATTATTTGTCGATGGAATTTTTAATGGGGCGGACACTCAGCAATGCAATGCTTAATCTGGGTGTAAATGATGCCGTTTCACAAGCCATGTATGATTTGGGGCTTGATCTTGAAGAGTTGATTGATAATGAGTCGGATGCAGGTCTTGGCAATGGTGGTTTGGGGCGTTTAGCGGCCTGTTTTATTGATAGTTGTGCAACCTTGCAGTTGCCTGTGACAGGTTATGGGTTACGTTATGAATATGGCATATTCTCCCAGACCATTGTAAATGGTGAACAGGTAGAAGAACCCGATCATTGGCTGCGTAACGGTAATGTCTGGGAAATTGAACGTATTGAGTATATACAGCGTATTAAATTTGGCGGACATACCGAGAGACATATTGATGAAAACGGTCATACTCGGGTTTGTTGGGTAGATACACACGATATACTCGCAGTGCCTTATGATACCCCGATCCCCGGTTACCAAAATGGCACGGTGAACACCTTGCGCTTATGGAAGGCCACAGCAACAGACGTATTTGATTTGCAGGAGTTTAATGAGGGTGATTATGCAGAAGCGGTCGCTGCAAAAAATACCGCCGAAAATATTACCATGGTGCTGTATCCGAATGATGCCAATGAAAACGGTAAGGAATTGCGTCTGCGCCAGCAATATTTCCTGGCTTCTTCCAGTTTGCAGGATGTTATTGAAATGTGGGTCGGCCGACATGGCAAGGATTTTTCTGAATTTGCCGCGAAAAACTGCTTTCAGCTAAACGATACCCATCCCAGTATTGCGGTTGCAGAACTCATGCGGCTGTTGATGGATATTCACGGCCTAGCTTGGGATGAAGCCTGGGCTATTACGCGTAATACCATGGCCTATACCAACCATACGCTGTTACCCGAAGCCCTGGAGCGGTGGTCAGTCAATCTTTTTAAGCAGTTATTGCCAAGACTGATGGAGATTATTTTTGAGATTAACGTCCATTTTCTGGCCGAAGTATCCGCACATTGGCCTGGTGACAAAGACCGCCTGGCACGCATGTCCTTAATTGAAGAGGGCAGTGAACAGTACGTTAGAATGGCTTATCTGGCCATAGTCGGCAGCTATTCAGTCAATGGCGTTGCAGAATTACATTCAAAATTGCTGCAACAAGGCTTGTTTCACGATTTCTATGAGCTGTGGCCGAAAAAATTCAATAATAAAACCAATGGCGTCACACCCCGTCGCTGGATGGCAGCGTGTAATCCGGAACTGGCTGCATTAATAACAGAAACAATAGGAGATGGCTGGTTAACGGATTTATCGTTATTAAAAAAACTGGAACTTCATGTTGACGATAAGGCGTTCTGCAAACGCTGGTATGAAGTTCAACAAGGTGCGAAACAAAAACTGATTGATTTTAAAAAGCAGGAGTTGGATGTTGATTTGAATGTCAATGCCTTGTTTGATGTGCAGGTTAAGCGCATTCATGAATACAAGCGCCAATTGTTAAATGTCCTGCATGTTATTCATCTTTATGACCGTATCAAGCGCGGTGATATGGCAAACTGGACCGATCGTTGTGTATTGATTGGTGGTAAAGCCGCCCCCGGTTATTACATGGCGAAAAAAATCATCAAACTGATCAATAATGTCGCCAATGTTATTAATCATGATCCCGATGTAGGTGACAAGTTAAAACTCGTATTTTTGCCTAATTATCGTGTTTCCGCAATGGAAAAAATTTGCCCGGGCGCTGATCTTTCAGAGCAAATTTCAACGGCCGGAAAGGAAGCATCGGGCACTGGTAATATGAAGTTCATGATGAATGGCGCGTTGACTATTGGTACACTGGATGGGGCGAATGTCGAAATTCGCGAAGAGGTCGGTGA
>NQJI01000068.1 GCA_002256705.1 Methylococcaceae bacterium NSM2-1 | reverse complement strand
GAAAGGCAGCCCCAAAAACTCCTGCACCGACTCTTCGCGATTGTACATCTTGACCAAAGGACGGCTCCATCCATCGGTATTGCGATAGCCCACGGAAATATCCGCTGCTCCCGGCTCGAATCCCGAGATCTCGAGATCCTCTTCGGGAAAGACGACATAAAAGCGCTTCCCAATTATCACGGCCACATAGCCCTTACCGGTCCGAGCAATTCCTGACCATGTCTTGATGCGACTGTAGTAGGGTTCCTTTTTCCAGGCCAAAGGTTGCGTGACATCGACATTGATCCACACGACATGGCCGCCCGTGCCTGCATGAACGATAAACTTGCTGCGCTGTGGTTTCCACTCTTCCCCTAGGCTCTCGTCGAACAACCAATGACACTTGAAAGCTCCGCAGACTTCTGCCGGACGCGAATCGTAGATCGAGCAACCGCCACCTTTCATGACGTGCGAGCACCACTGATTAGGGGGCTTTTTCAATTCGTCGATGTAGAGCAGTTTGCAGCACATGCTGCAAGTTCCACATGTACGTGACATATCGATCACTCCTTATTTAATGACAACCGGGGCGCTCCTCTATGTCGCCAGTGCGACTTAAAGGTAATGACTCGATAACCGGAGTCAGCCAGTCATTTAGCTGATGTGTTTTTCGTGACTATTAAGCATACCTGCATGGGATTGTGTCTGTCCGCTTTGAGTCATGCTAAAGGCCACGCCCATGAAAAAAACCGCCCCGGTTACCTGAAATGGCGGTCTTTGGTTTCAATGCAGGGTAGGTTTTGCCGGTTTTTTTTGCCTTAACCTTAGACAAAATGAACCCTTTTGTCTAGGGTTCAAAAACGCACCATAGGAATTATGCAGCTTCCAGCGCTTTACAGCAACCAAACATTCGACAAAACGATAGCATCATCTGCTTTTGGCCGAAAGCTGTTATTCATTGGCAGAATTAATTCTGACTAATTTTTAATATCGCCAGCTCAAATATGAACTTTTACAATTAAGTATTTTTCAGAATAGAGTCCCGGCAGTTCTGCCAGACCTTGCTCCTATTTAGTAGTCCTTCCTCATATTCCTTTTTAATTTTTTCCCCATAAACCGCCTCAATAAATTTTTCGTTATAAAAACTTAAGTTGGTGTTTCCCCATCTAATATTATATTTTTCACTATCAATCTTCGCTGAAACTTTAGCGATGGTCTTTCCATTTAGGACAGAAATGTTCGCTTAAATCATTTGTTTTGCCCTGGTTTGTGTTGCGTCCCTTGCCTTTAACACAACCGTTAGATATTGAATTATATCTTTAAGTTCGGTACTCGGTGTAAATTCAGATTTTTCTCTTCCTGAGTTTTGATGTCTTTCAATTTTTTTCTTCTCGGTTTGTTCCAGGAGGTTGAAATAGTAATCTACCTTTTGTTGCCATTTCTCAGAGAGACTTTTTTGGGAGGATATTTCTTTTCCTGAAAAAAGAGGATTGAGCGAGGTGGGCAGCGATGATTCTATTTTTGCATCATCGCGATTTACGCTTTATTTATGGCAGTTAATTTGTTCAGTTTATATGCAATAAATAACAGGAGCACTATTATCAACAGCAACAGTATTTCCATCTCTATTTACCTCTATGTGAATTACTTGGTGGATAATTGGCTTTTTTATGCCTAAAATTCAGGTAAGCATTGCGGCTATAGTGTGCAAAAATAAAAACCCAGAACTAAAGCCCCCTGTTTTGAATTTGAGGCGCTGTAGGCATTGATAATGTTGCACTCATGTACTACAGCTTACCAGGCAGGCTCACACAAGCTCACAACCTCGCAAGTCATCTGGCTTAGCGGGGTTTTTTATGCCCGGAAGTCCCACGCAAAACCACTGAATCCCGCTATTTTTGTCCCTAATTATCCAGAAATCAGCCTAGAAAATGCCCACAGATTCACGCAGTATCCAGACATCTTGTCAAGTTTGAAAAGCATCCGTCAACGTGATGTGGCTTGTAAGCCTCGGTTAACAATGACATCATAACAATGTTCAAATAATTCACAAGTTCGGGGCGTAGATGTCTGTTCCATGTGCGATCACTTCGACAGGCTCAGGGCAGGTTTTTCGACTTTATCATTGATTTCAAGAAGCAGCGTTGCCATATCGGCAGCCCAAGCTTGCCGGTATTGTGTTTCAATAAACAAATTTCAGCATGGCACCCGTCTCATCTTCGTCCATCGTCTGCCTGCTGTTCATTTATATCCTCAAAAATTCATACGATTCACAATCGGAATAAGTTATTGGGAATGAAGGAAATACTAAAGTTATCGCTTGCCAAAAGCTGAAAAAATTTCCCCTTATATAGAAAATACATCGCTTTGAATAATACGTTATAATGTACGGTTTTCTTAGTAAGTCCAGCAAATCAAGCATGTCAGAAAACCATTCAGAACTGCAACGGCGCCGTACATTCGCCATCATCTCACATCCTGATGCGGGTAAAACCACAATTACCGAAAAACTCTTGCTATTCGGTGGCGCTATTCAGCTTGCTGGTTCGGTAAAAGGGCGTAAAGCCGCGCGTCACGCGACCTCTGACTGGATGGAAATGGAAAAAGAGCGGGGTATCTCTGTAACTACCTCGGTCATGCAGTTTGAACATAAAGATTGCATTATTAATCTCCTCGATACTCCCGGTCATGAAGACTTTTCCGAAGACACTTACCGCACTTTAACAGCGGTGGATTCGGCACTGATGGTAATAGACGTTGCCAAAGGTGTTGAAGAACGAACCATTAATTTGATGGAAGTTTGCAGGCTGCGTACTACGCCCATTCTTACCTTTATTAATAAACTGGATAGGGAAGGGCGCGAACCGATTGAATTAATGGATGAAGTCGAGAACGTGTTAAAAATCAAATGCGCGCCTATGACTTGGCCTATAGGCATGGGCAAACGCTTTAAAGGTGTTTATCATCTTTATAAAGATGAAATTCATCTGTTCAGCGCACAGCATGGCGGAAGGATTGCCGAAGCCGAAGTTATCAAGGGTTTAAATAATCCCAAGCTGGATGAGTTGCTAAAATATCAGGCAGAAGAATTACGTGATGAAATTGATCTGGTTAAAGGCGCCAGCCATGAATTTGATCTTGAAGACTATCTGGCGGGTAATTTAACACCAGTGTTCTTCGGTTCCGCCATAAACAATTTCGGGATACTTGAATTACTCGATGCTTTTGCGGAATATGCGCCGTCTCCCAGACCAAGACAAGCAGAGCAACGTGTGGTTGCACCTGAAGAAGACAAATTTACAGGCTTCATTTTCAAGGTTCAGGCGAACATGGATCCATCTCACAGAGACCGGATTGCATTTTTAAGGGTGTGCTCCGGTAAATTCGACAAAGGGATGAAGATCCATCATGTCCGCATTGGTAAAAGTATTCAGGTTGCCAATGCCATCACTTTTCAGGCCGACACTCGCAAAAGCGTGGAAGAAGCTTATCCCGGCGACATCATCGGATTGCATAACCATGGCACCATCCAGGTAGGCGATACCTTTACCCAGGGCGAAACACTTAAATATGGCGGCATTCCTTATTTTGCCCCGGAATTATTCCGTCGAGTGATCTTAAAAGATCCGTTAAGAGGAAAAGCCCTGCAAAAAGGACTGGTGCAATTGACCGAAGAGGGCGCGACGCAGTTATTCAAGCCGTTAAAAAATAATGACCTGATTTTGGGTGCGGTCGGGGTATTGCAGTTTGATGTTACTGCCTTCCGGCTTAAAAGCGAATACAATGTCGAATGTGTTTATGATGCCGTGCCCATCTCTACCGTGCGCTGGGTGAGTTCAGAAAAACCGGCGAAACTTGAGGAATTCAAGAAGAAAGCCTTTGATAATCTTGCTGAAGATGGTGGGGGTTATCTGGTTTATCTGGCCAATAGCCGGGTAAATCTGCAACTTACTGAAGAACGTTGGCCGGATATTAAATTTAGTGCTACCAGGGAGTTATAGGGCGCGTATTTATTCGCCATGGGTGACTTATGTCGCGCGTACAAATGCTCTCACAATCGCCAGCTTGATAATCACTGTCTTTGAAGCTCTAACCTCCCGTTTTTCAAATAGCTAGAGCTTCTAAGCGAGATTCCCAAGCAGATGCTTGGGAATTTTACCAAATAACTGGGTCCCACAAGGCAGAAGTTTATATAAGCTCGTGCCCTCTATTTAGAGCAAGACTTAATTCGCTAGACGTTTGCTTATCCGGCTATAAGCATCTTTGAGCTCTTCGCCAACTATTTTGGCCTTGGCTATAAACTCTTCAGATGTTTCTTTTGAGTCGTCAGCAATTTCGGCTGCTTTTACTTTTAGGATATCCCAATTTTTTTCAGCTTCTTCAAATTCTTCTTTGGCTTCCATTGATGCGAGATGCAGTTTCAACTTTAATTCATCACGTTCTGATTTCAGCTTTTCTAATAAATTATCAAATTCTATATTCAATGCCATGATTCACCTCATTAATGCTTGATTAAAAATTCCTGGTAACAGGATAAAAAAGGCATTCATCTAAAGAAAATACCTTTTTGTACTAAAAAGCCATTTGGTTTTATGTAGCCTGATGCTATCTGAATTGTATCATAAGCCTTCGGCCGTTGTATGGTCTTTATGCTTGTACGGTTCAAAGCTGTGTACTCGTTTTTGAGCTGGTTTTATTGCTCACCAGGCTCACTATTATTTTCCAGTTTTCTCATCTCGACAGGCGAGATTCTTCCTTTCGACGATACCTTGTCGTAAACCTCGTCGAAAGCTTGTGTACAAAACGGCAACTGTTCCCGAAGTTTGTCATAATCGGTATGGTCGAACATCGTTCTGAAATCCTCCCTGCTCAGGGTTGTTTTTGCATATAACGCCTGGTAACCATGATGATCGATGACGAATTTTTCGAGTAACGGCAAAGCAGAGCTGTTGTCGAAGTTTGCTTTGAGCGGTGTTCCATAAGCGCCGATATCCACGTACATTTCGTCTACGGTGCCATCCTTTTTCCGGAGCGGATGCACGAAACCGAGATGCCCGCCGTTGTCAAAAATGGCCATGGGCGAAAGCCATAACGGGTACAGATTGAAATGGTCATCGAAATACTGGATAGATTGTTTCAGGTACTGGATAGGCATGAGCATGTCCTGAACCACATGAAACTTCTCTCTGAGCTTCCGGGTGGTTTCAGTTTCCGTATACTTCAGCAGTTCTATCCGGGGCGGCAAGGCCCATCCCAACAAGCCCCTGAAAACGGGGTGATTGCCGAAGGGAATGATTTCTTCCATCGTCCAGAAATAACTCCGGGTATGCCGGTGATAATAATCCCTCAGCGGAATATACTCGACACCGGCTTGCCTGTTTTTCAGATATGTTTCTACATGCTTGTAAAACCAGGGCTTGTACCACCGACCGATGGCATTAAAGGTACCGTCGGTTCCTATCTCATTGGCGAAAGTGCCGCGCATGATCACCGCCCTATCGTGACTATAAACCAAGCCTTCGACGAAATCGTTTTCTCCGGTTTTCCGTGATGCCTCCTCGAAAACTTCGACCATATCATCAAGGGTATAAACCGGCTGGTAGTGGACTCTGACAAATCTTTTCGCCGGGATGATTTTTAGTTCGGTGGCGACCAGAAAGCCCAGGGTGCCATGGCTCCACGGTATCAGGTAATATAACTCCGCATTTTCCGATGGACTGCAATGGAGTAATTTCCCATCGGCCGTCACGAGGTCGAATGATGCGCAAATAGACTGGATCAATCCGTATTTATGGCTGCTGGATTCTATTCCGAAGCCCATGATTAAACCGCCCACAGTCAAGTCGTCCAGTTCCGGCACAACGGCCAGCGTCCAGCCTTTGGATATCAGATCCCGGGAAATCTGTCCCATAGTCGCCAACGGCTCAACCTTGACCGTTCCGCGTTGTTCGGAAATTTCGAGTATGTCGTAAAGGCTGATATCGATTTTGCGATGGGAAAGCTTGTATTTCGGTACCATTTCACTCATGGTTTTCCACCCTGACCTTGCAGTACAAAGTTTCTCAAGGCCCCCGTTCTTTTTCCAATCCTCAATTTGCCGGATCACCTTTTGCACCCTTTGCTCATGTTTGAGGGGAGCGCTCCTGCGGTGAAACACTATCAGGTTACGGACGCCTGTGTAAGCGCTGTACAACACCGAAACGGGCAGGAGAACAAGGGTGGCGAACAGGCCACGATAATGAGTCAGAATGTATTCGAATAATTGGCTGGTTTTTGTCATTCAGTTATTTCCTTAACTTTATTCAAAGCGCTCAAGACAATGGCGGGACTTACAGATGCCGGTTATGATCATGCCAGTTACAGAGGTAAATATTGGGTTGCCAAAAAGCAGGCAACCCAACTTACGCGACTAAAAAAGAACAAGCATAAGAATACAGCACAGCAACACACTAAAAACAGACAATCTGGCCGCCTCATTGAGTGACACAGGGGGATCATGTCAATAACTTCAGCTCATGGAGTTCACTTGAACGTTACTGATCACATTACCCCTGATAGACATTATTTTTTAATGTTTTTATAGCTTTCCTCGCTTTCGCGCTGCACTTTTTCTCCTTCTTCAATCATTCGGTTACCTTCATCAATTTTATTTCGACCTTCGCGAACTAAAATATTGCCGCGTTCAATCATTTGCTTGCCTTTTTTCCATCTATCGCCCAAGTTTGCTATGTCTTGGCTTTCGCTCAGCATTTTTTCGCCGGAAAGTATGGGTTCAGCTACAGGCACCGGTTCAGAAGCGCAACCGCCGAGTAGTAAAGCCAAGCAAGCAATGGTTAGATTCGGTCGGATAGTGAAATGATTTTGCATTAATAGTTACTCTTAAGGTTATGGATTTATAAAGGGGTTAATTCTAAAACGTTATGCAGGCTACAATCAATTTCTTGCTGCCATTGTGATGACGAATCAGGCCAAGCAGTCCGCATGAAGCACCGCGAAATTAGGAAGAGTTCATGCCACGATTCCCCGTATTCCGTTTCATTCCATACGGGCTTGCTGACACTATTGATCCCAACAACACTGTTACTGTATTGTCCATGAACTCTAAGCAAAAGAAGAAATGGCTAAACAACA
>NQJI01000008.1 GCA_002256705.1 Methylococcaceae bacterium NSM2-1 | reverse complement strand
GGTGCCGGTTTACCTGTCGATGAGGCCTGTGGATCCATGGTGCTTGATATTGGCGGCGGCACCTCTGAAGTGGCCATAATATCAATAAACGGCATTGTTTATTCAAACTCTGTCCGTATCGGTGGTGATCGATTTGACGAAGCCATCATCAATTATGTGCGGAGAAACTATGGCACCTTAATTGGTGAAGCCACTGCTGAAAGAATAAAGCTGGAAATCGGTACTGCTTACCCTGGCAGCGAAGTCAGAGAAATAGAAGTTAAAGGCCGCAATCTGGCAGAAGGCGTACCGCGCAGTTTTTCCCTGAATAGCAATGAAATCCTGGAAGCTTTGCAAGAACCGTTATCCGGTATTGTCGGCGCAGTAAAAGTAGCACTGGAACAAACCCCGCCTGAGCTCGGCTCAGATGTTGCCAATCGCGGCATCTATTTAACTGGGGGAGGCGCTTTATTGAAAGATATTGACCGCCTGATAGCCGAAGAAACAGGCCTGCCAGTGCACATCGCTGATGATCCGCTTACCTGTGTTGCCAGAGGTGGTGGTATGGTTCTGGAAATGCTGGATAAGAAAGGAATCTCAACCTTTTCATTAGAGTAATTATGACCCTCCAAAATCGTTTATTCTGGCTGTGACTCAGGCATACCTGGCACGAGTCGCAGCACCTTTAACTGATACGAGGCATCCACTATAAAACTTTTATTTGCCACTGGCCCATCGATCAACACCCGCCTACTGGTAGCAGTCATTGCTTCAATTGCTTTACTTGCAAATGAATACAGAAGCCCGCGATTGGACTCACTTCGCACTACATTATCCTTTTTTGTCGACCCTTTAAAATACCTGGTCGATGTACCTACCGTCCTGGTTGAACAGGCTGCCGACTCCGTTAGCTCATACAGAACATTAAAAAAGGAAAACGAAAGATTGCGTGAAGAACAACTCATTCACCAAACCAGGTTACTTAAATTTGCTGCGCTGGAAAAAGAAAATATTCGTCTGCGTGCTTTATTGGAAAACTCTTTTAAACTCGGCGAACAGGTACTGGTTGCCGAATTATTATCAGTCAATTTGGCGCCTTATGAAAATATCGTTGTAGTCAACAAAGGCACCCGTTTTGGCGTTCATCCTCAGCAACCGGTATTGGATGCAAACGGCGTTGTTGGGCAGGTTTTTCGGGCATTGCCGTTCACCTCTGAAATCATGTTGATTACCGATCCGAATCATGCCATTCCCGTCCAGGTCAATCGCAATGGTTTATTAACCATTGCCGTAGGTAGCGGTCAACTGAACCGGCTTGTGTTACCTTTTTTACCCGGCAATGCAGATATTCACCCAGGTGACTTACTGATAACATCGGGTTTGGGTGGTACTTTTCCACAAGGTTATCCTGTGGCTGTCGTGGATGAATTTACTTCGGAACCTGACAAGGCTTTCGCTACCATTACCGCCACCCCAAAAGCCTTGCTGGACCGCAACAGAGAGTTGATGATAGTCTGGAGTAACTCGACGCAGGTTCCGCTTATTTCAAAGCCAACAGAAAACGATCCAGAAACCAGGACTCATGTTGATGAATAAATACGTTGGTTTTGGCCGCATTATATTGACCATAGCCCTGGCAATGTGCCTGAGGATCGCACCCTGGCCTGGCGCTTTAGCTGTATTTAATCCTGACTGGGTGCTGTTAACGCTTATCTACTGGTCACTTGCGGTACCTGAGCGTGTAGGCATCTTTCATGCCTGGACATTTGGCCTGCTCACAGATGTATTGACTGGCAGATTACTCGGTCAATATGCCTTGGCTTATTCAATGGTTATATATATATGCCTTAAATTGCACAAACGTTTGCGCCAATTTCCTTTGATTCAACAGGGATTGTTTATTTTTTTCTGCTTACTGCTGTCGCAACTACTACTTTTTTTAATAAAGAATATTCAGCATCCTGCGCAACTTCACGCCTCTTTCTGGCTGCCTGTTTTTACCGGCACGGCATCCTGGCCCTTGGTCTATACGGTATTGCGCTTTGTCCGTCTATCAGGACGCATTAAATAGCCTACGCAGCAACACATGTCCCGCATATATTCTGTTAAAGACAATACAGTAGAGAACCGTCTATTTCTCAATCGCATTGTTGCCGCATTCATTGTTATTATTTTGTTAACGTCTGGATTAATTGTTCGTCTGATTTATTTGCAAATTGTCGGTCACGAACATTATTCGTCGCTGGCAAAAGAGAACAGCATAAAAATCGTTCCCTTAGTCCCTACCAGGGGCATAATCTATGACCGGCACGGCAAGATTCTGGCAGAAAACATGCCGTCATATAGCCTGGAACTTATTCCGGAAAAAATCACTGATCTTAACGACACCCTATCAAGGTTACAAAAACTGCTTAATATTCCTGACGAAAAAATCGAGCAATATCAGAAACTACGCAAACGCCAAAAACGCTTCGCCAGCACACCGCTGTTATTAAGCATGAACGATGAAGAACTCGCAAAGTTTGCCGTAGTCAGACCTTATTTTCCCGGTGTCGATATTTATACGCGTTTGGTTCGGCACTACCCCTACAGTGATCTAGCCGCTCATGTCATTGGCTACGTAAGCCGCATTAACGAAGCAGAACTTAAGGAGTTACCGATCGCCGAATATCGCGGCTCCACTCATATTGGCAAGCTGGGAATAGAGAGTTCTTATGAAACTGAACTGCATGGTAAAACCGGTTATGCAGAAATAGAAACCAATGTACATGCCCGGCTCCTCAATACCCTAAACGAAGTTAATCCGGCCCCCGGTGCAAATCTCTATTTAACCCTGGATATTGATTTACAAAAAATGGCTTATAATGCGTTGGGTACCTTCAGCGGCTCGGTCGTTGCTATTGATATCAAAACCGGCGGAGTGTTGGTCTTCGTAAGCCGACCGGGATTTGACCCCAATCCTTTCGTGGTCGGCATAACCAATGATGCCTATCAGGCGCTGCAAGCATCGGAAAATCAACCGCTCTATAATCGCGCGCTTCGGGGATTATATCCTCCCGGTTCAACTATCAAGCCTTTTATTGCCTTGGCGGGACTTGAATATGATGCGATTAGCCCCCAGAAGAATATTTTATGTCCCGGTTATTATCAATTACCTGGTGTGAGTCATCAATATAGGGACTGGAAAAAAGGGGGGCATGGTTCCGTCAGTTTAAACAAAGCCATAACCGAATCTTGCGATGTCTATTTTTATCGCCTGGCTGCGACGTTGGGCATAGATCATATGCATAGTTTTTTACAGAAGTTTGGCTTTGGTGAAAAATCCGGTATTGATCTGGTGGGGGAAAAATCAGGATTATTGCCCTCGCGAGAGTGGAAGAGTGCTCGAAAAAATCAGGCATGGTATCCCGGGGAAACACTCATTACGGGCATAGGCCAAGGCTATCTTCAGGTTTCCCCATTACAACTGGCCCGAGCTACAGCAACGCTGGCGAATAGAGGGAATGTTGTCACACCATTTCTGGTAGATAAAATCGTCACCGCAGAGACTACTCTCCCAGGCCCTGAAACGCATCAACAAATTATTCCACTTAAAGCGAATAATATCGATACTATTGTTGCAGCCATGGTTAATGTTGTTCATAGCGCACACGGCACTGCCAAGCGCATTAACGAAGGTATCAGCTATCAAATCGCGGGTAAAACAGGAACTGCCCAGGTTCTAGGAATTAAACAAAACGCAAAATATAACGAAAATGACATCGATATCAAATTTCGTGATCACGCTTTATTTATTTCTTTTGCCCCAGCAGATGATCCTAAAATTGCCGTAGCTGTCGTTGTTGAAAATGGAGGCCACGGCGGCTCAGTCGCAGCACCCATAGCTGGAGAGGTTATCAAACAATTTTTACAGGAAAACAATGAAAACCGAGACCCGTCATGAACAATTCGAACCGCCTTCACTGCTCGGTAATCTCCTCAGAAAGCTGCATATAGACATTCCATTATTTATTGGCCTGTTTCTTACTTCATTGTTGAGCTTCGCAATTCTGTACAGCGCCGGCAGCCAGGATATGGATATATTGATGCGCCAGGCCGCCCGTATCGGATTGGCCTTCCTTTTAATGACGGTACTGGCTCATATAGATCCAAATCAGTTTAAACGTTATTCCGCACTACTGTTCGGCTTGGGCATTTTTCTGCTCATTGCAGTGTTAATCATGGGGCAGATAGGCAAAGGCGCTCAACGCTGGCTGGATCTGGGTTTTTTTCGTTTCCAGCCGTCAGAAATGATCAAAATAACTACCCCCATGATGATCGCCTGGTATCTGGCGGATCACCCGTTGCCACCAAAATCCAGACAGCTTTTTATAGCCGCAATTCTTATTGTTGTTCCTACCTTATTGATAGCCAAACAACCTGATCTCGGTACTGCATTACTGGTTGCAAGCTCCGGCGCCGGTGTATTGTTTTTTGCCGGGCTCTCCTGGCGATTTATATTGGCGATCGTCGCCGCACTGGCTTCGTTAACGCCTATCATTTGGCATTTTATGCGCGGCTATCAACGCGATCGGGTGCTCACCTTTTTAAATCCTGAAGCTGATCCGCTGGGCAGGGGCTATCATATTATTCAATCAAAAATAGCCATTGGTTCCGGCGGCATTTATGGTAAAGGCTGGCTAGGTAGCACTCAATCAGAACTGGACTTTTTACCTGAAAGCTCTACCGATTTTATTTTTGCCGTATTTGCCGAAGAATTCGGCTTATCCGGTTGCTTAGGCTTGTTAATTCTATATCTGTTAATTATCGCACGTTGCCTATATATCGCTTCCCAGGCTCAAGATACCTACAGTCGGCTGTTGGCGAGCAGCCTGGCTTTTACTTTTTTTGTTTATGTTTTTGTCAACATCGGCATGGTTATCGGCATCCTGCCTGTTGTAGGTGTTCCCTTGCCTTTAATCAGTTACGGCGGAACATCCATCGTCACCTTACTGGCCGGTTTCGGCATTCTTATGTCAATTCACACTCATAAAAAATTTCTGCCACTCTAATGAAAATAAGAACAGGTTTAAGATTCAAGGCACAAGATTCTTATGATTTCAACGCATCTGCAAAGAAATGGAGCGCGTTCTCAGCGGCGTTCGTTCTCATGGTTTCAATGGGAACGTCACCAAAAGCCTTTGGCGCATGGCCAAAGATGCAAAAATATAACCTTGTGTTCTGGTTCAAAAATACAACTTGCGCCTTGCGCCTTGTGCCTTGTGCCTTGTGCCTATTACTCATCTCATGTACCAGCAACATAACAGGCACCGAATCAGTTAATGCCTTTATCAGTAGGATGGTAACAACGCACCAGTTCGAAGAATCCGAGCTTAATGAGCTGTTTCAAGCCGTCGAAATTAAAGAGGATATTCTCAAAAAGATTTCGTCGCCCGCAGAAGGTTTACCTTGGTATAAATATCGCAAAATATTTATGACCGATGCACGCATCAACGGCGGTGTAAAATTTTGGCAAGAAAATGAGCCCGCATTGACCGCCGTCGAACAACAGACAGGTGTTCCAGCGGAAATTATTATCGCCATCATCGGCGTTGAAACCCTTTATGGACAAAAGACGGGCAACTATCGAGTAATCGACGCACTGTCTACCTTGGCTTTTGCCTATCCACCACGCAGTAAGTTCTTTCTTGGTGAACTGGAAAACTTCTTGCTACTGTGCCGCGATGAACACATTAATCCCTTGGAGCCAGTTGGCTCCTATGCCGGCGCAATGGGAATGCCACAATTTATGCCTAGCAGTTTCAGGTCCTATGCCGCTGATTTTGATAACGATAGCCACCGGGATATCTGGCATAACAAAGGCGATGTTATCGCCAGTGTTGCCAATTACTTTGTCAAGCATCACTGGCAGAGCGGCCAGGCTATCGCTATTCCTGTGAGTGCGACAGGGGAAAATTATAAAACCGCATTGACCGGGGATCTTAAGCCGGACTTAAGGCTTGCCGAGTTAGAATCGCTCAACTTAAAAATATCGAGACCATTACCTTCAAGCACTAAAGTAAAACTGCTTGCTTTTGAACAGCAACAAGGTGAAGAGCTCTGGGCGGGATTAGACAACTTTTATGTCATTACCCGATACAACCACAGCCCTTTATATGCCATGGCTGTTTATCAGTTAAGCTTATCTATTTTAAATAAAAAAGGCACTTTCCCATGAATAAACTCATATTAGCAATTTTAATGATTGCCCTATACGGGTGCTCTACAGAACAAATTAAAACTACCGAAGCCACTTTTCGCCTCCCGGTCTCTCTCCCGGTCTCTGTTGAGCCCACACCTCATTTAACAGTCAGCCATCAAATAAGACATCATTCAATATTGCCATTATCGCAATTGAACAATCATGATGAGCCTAATGAGATTGCCCAACAAGAAAACCTTCTACCGCGTATCGCCCGCTACATAAAACAGGGCCTTGCTTCATGGTATGGCCCCGGATTTCATGGTAAAAAAACCGCTACCGGAGAAATATTTGACATGTATGCCATGACCGCCGCTCATAAAACACTACCGATTCCTTCTTACGCTCAGGTAACCAATCTGGAAAATCATCGTAGCGTTATAGTCAGAATAAATGACAGAGGTCCTTTTGTAGGCAACAGAGAACTAGATTTGTCTTACGCTGCTGCAAAACGTCTGGATATGGAACAAAACGGCCTAGGGAAAGTAGAAATCAAGGTAATTTCTCCCAGCCAGGCTTTGCAACAAATTGCAGCCACACAAGAAAGAAATATATATTTGCAGGTTGGCAGTTTTGGCAGTGCAAAAAAAGCTATGAAATTAAAAAATAAAATTGCCGCCAATCATTTACCTGAGCCGAATATCCGTTCATCCACCTACAAAAAATCCACCCTTTACAAGGTTCAAATGGGACCGGTAAACTCAACAGCCACTGCTAATCAATTGAATGAACAACTGGCAAAAATAGGCATAACCGACACTCAATTTGTTACTGAGTCGAAACAATTGGAAAGCTCGCGTGTTATAATGTAAACAGTATATTGTTTTACTGTCGATATTAAAGAGCAATGAACCCTTTTAAAAAAAAATTCACCCTATTTTTATTTTTTGGCCTACTGATTACCCTCTTTCAGGCAAACGCAGAAAACGCTGAAATTGCAACGCCCCCCCCACCCAACATAGCTGCCACTGCTTTTATATTACAGGATTATCATACCGGAAAAATTCTGGCGGAAAACAACGCGGACGCCAAACTAGCCCCCGCCAGTCTTACCAAGATAATGACGGTTTATGTGGTGTTTAGAGAGCTCAGCAATGGCCACTTACATCTTGAAGATATGGCCCATATCAGCGAAAAGGCCTGGAAAACATCCGGCTCACGTATGTTTGTCGAGCTCGGCAAACAGGTTAAAGTTGAAGATTTGCTAAAAGGAGTCATCATTCAATCCGGCAATGATGCCAGTGTCGCTTTGGCTGAACATGTCGCAGGGAATGAAGCTACATTTGCCGACATGATGAATCAGCATGCTGCACGACTGGGAATGACAAACAGCCATTTTAAAAACAGTGACGGGCTACCCATGGAAGACCATTACACCAGCGCACGTGATTTGGCGATTCTCACCACAGCGTTAATCAAGGAATTTCCCGACTACTATCGCTGGTTTTCGCAAAAAGAATTTACCTTTAACAAAATTACCCAGCATAATCGTAACCAATTGCTTTCGCGCGACGAGTCAGTTGACGGCGTTAAAACCGGCTTTACTGATGATGCCGGTTATTGTTTGGTTGCCTCTGCGCTAAGAGAAGACATGCGTCTCATTTCCGTAGTCATGGGCGCAAAAAGTGCCAATTCCAGAGCCAATGAAAATCAATCGCTACTCAATTACGGCTTCAGGTTTTTTGAATCACACCGCTTGTATGAAGGAAAAACACCTTTAAATGAAGCCAGGATTTGGAAAGGGGCAAGTAAAACCATACCATTAGGCTTGGTCGAAGATCTTTACGCGACCATTCCTCGCCGCCAATATGGCGACCTTAAAGCCGTTATTACCGTCGACAAAAAAATCACGGCGCCGGTTACAGAAGGAGCAAAGCTTGGCTCTGTCAAGGTCAATCTTAAAGATCAGGTGATTGCTGAAAAAGATTTGATAGCCCTGAAATCTGTGGATCAAGGCAACATCATTCAAAGACTCTCTGATAGTGTTTTGATGATGATGGAGAAGTCAGATGATGGAAAGTAAAACCGTCTATTTAAACGGTCAGTATCTTCCGCTGAATGAAGCAAAAGTTTCGGTACTGGATCGCGGATTTTTATTTGGCGACGGCGTTTATGAAGTCATCCCTTCTTATTCCGGTCATTTATTTCATTTTCAAGAGCACCTGGAGCGCTTGGAAAACAGCTTGGAGGCTATTCGTTTGGCTAACCCCCACACCCGTGAGCAATGGGTGGAAATATTGACTCCATTGCTGGATTCAAATTTTGATCAGTATATTTATCTACAGATCACCCGCGGTGTTGCCCCCAAAAGAGATCACGCTTTCCCCGACAATACACCCGCCACGGTTTTTGCCATGTGCTCAGCTATCGTACCCTTTGCCGGTTTAAACAAGGGAGTAAAAGCTGTCAGCATGGATGACACCCGCTGGAAATTTTGCAATGTAAAAGCCATCACGCTTCTAGGCAATATCCTGCACAGACAAGAGGCAATAGACCAGGGTTGCGCCGAAGCGCTTTTGGTAAAAGACGGTTATGTCATTGAAGGTGCGGCCAGTAATGTTTTTGCAGTTATTGATGGCGTATTGTGTACGCCACCTAAAGGCAATGACATTTTGCCCGGCATTACCCGCGATGTGATTCTGGACATTGCCCGAAAAAATAACATTCCCTACTCTGAAGACAAAATTCCATTTGCTGCGTTACTAACTGCCAGCGAAATCTGGGTAACCAGTTCTACCCGTGAGATTATTCCCATCGTTGAACTTGATTCTAAACCTGTATCAGATGGCAAACCCGGCCCGGTATGGCAAACCATGAATCAACTTTTTCAGGCTTACAAACAATCCTTATTATGAGCGAAGAAACGCTTTTGGAATTTCCCTGCCAATTTCCTATCAAAGCAATGGGCAAGGCTAATCTGGAGCTCGACCTGTTGGTGATAGAAATTGTGCGTCGCCATGCGCCCGATATTAAAGAGGGCGCAGTATCTACACGAGCCAGCAAAGACGGCAATTACATCGCAGTAACCGTCATCGTGGAAGCCTCCAGCAAACAACAACTGGATGCCATTTATCAGGATTTAACTGATCATCCTCATGTTCTGATGGCTTTGTAAAATATAAATCACCATAATGGTAGTGATACGTAACTTAGGCTTGCAGGATTACGATACCACTTGGCAGGATATGCAGCGCTTCACTCAGGAGCGTAACACAGATACGGCTGACGAGCTGTGGATAGTAGAACACTTTCCCGTTTACACACTGGGCTTGAACGGAAAACGTGAGCATTTGTTAAATACCGGCAATATTCCGGTCATTAATTCTGACCGGGGCGGACAAGTCACTTATCACGGCCCCGGGCAACTGGTGATTTACACCTTATTAGATATTAAACGCTTAAAAATCAACATACGCGAATTGGTTACCATTTTAGAACTAGCCATGATTAGCACCCTAGCCAAGCATGGCATAATGGCCGTTTCCAGAGCTGATGCGCCCGGCGTTTATGTAAATGATAAAAAAATCGGCTCTATCGGTTTAAGAATTAAAAAAAACTGTAGCTACCATGGCTTAAGTCTCAATAATGACATGGAGTTAAGCCCTTTCGACCACATTAATACTTGCGGCTATTCGGATCTTAAAGTCACTCAACTGTCTGATTTAGGTGTAACCATCAGCACCAATCAACTTGCAAGCTCCGTTATTCAGGCTATCACTACGGCACTACAATCATGACCATTCAAGCACCGTCCCGCTCTACCCCTGAATCGCACCAACGTAGTGCTGAAAAACTGGCGCGCATCCCGATAAAAGTTGAGTCTAGTGATACTGTTTTGCGTAAACCCGACTGGATACGCGTAAAACTTTCAGCCAGTGACGAGATCACAAAAATCAAACACTTGTTGCGTGACCACCAACTGCATACGGTTTGTGAAGAAGCCGCCTGCCCAAACCTGAGTGAATGTTTTCAGCACGGTACCGCCACGTTCATGATAATGGGCGATTTGTGTACCCGCCGCTGCCCTTTTTGCGATGTAGCGCATGGCAAACCCCTGGCACTGGATAACAATGAACCGCAGAACCTGGCCGATGCCATACAGGCAATGGCATTAAAGTATGTGGTTATCACTTCGGTGGATCGTGATGATTTAAGAGATGGTGGGGCCGGACATTTTGCCGAGTGTATAAAAAAAATCCGCCAGCAAACACCCGCTACAAAAATTGAAATTTTGGTTCCGGATTTTCGTGGCCGCATGGATAAAGCCATAGAAATACTCGCCAGAGAACCCTGTGATGTGTTCAACCATAATCTGGAAACAGTTCCGAGATTATATAAGCAAGTGCGCCCCGGCGCAGATTATCCGGGTTCTCTGGAACTGCTAGGCAATTATGGTAAAGCACAGCCGCAAACGCCTACCAAATCAGGACTCATGCTTGGCGTAGGGGAGGAGCAGGAAGAAGTTCACCAGGTCATGAAAGATTTACTAGCTCACGGATGCTCGATGCTGACACTGGGCCAATATCTACAGCCAACCAAGGCACATTTACCCGTCAAGAGCTATATCACCCCGGAACAATTCGATGAGTATGGCGCTTTTGCAATGCAACTAGGCTTTAAGCAGGTAGCCAGTGCGCCCATGGTCAGATCCTCTTACCATGCTGATCTTCAGGCTAAAGCCATTATCTGAGCAGGGTCCCTATATTTTATTTCTTAAAGTGTTGAGATTCATATTTTACTTCAACCAGTTAGCTCAAACCGGATTAAAATGAAGTTAATCCATATGAGTCGCAGAGTCTCAATCATGACGAATCACATGTTCTTGGAAACGGCGCTGCCAAATACCTCGTTCACCACGCTTGATTCGTACTTTGGAACGCCGTTCAACTTGAGATAATCCTTTGAGAATTGAGTTTTGATCATTTTTCAGCAATAGGAAAAATCATCATCACCTTCCGGTAATGTCCAGATGCAATGCATAGGCTTCGGCAACACCACCCAGGCATCGATATGAAAAGGATGTTTTTGTTGGCATAACCATATTGATTCCAGCAATAAATCAATGTGATCAATCAACAGCGTATTGTTCCTTTCCAGCAAATTGACAGGAAAAAATAACACCCACCGGGAATATGATAACGGCGATAATTTTGCATGTAAAAAGCATATGCCATCCAGGAATTTTGCACCGGTAATCTTCCATAAAAATGGCCCTGCAGCAATTCGAAGCATCAGCGTTAAAATGTTGGATTATACTTCGCTAATCCAATCTACGCACATCCGCCTTACTGGTTCATCAATACCTACATAATTTCCTGTAACTAAAATTAATTGCAAAACAGACTTGGCGGCAATAATAAGGATTGAGTTTTCTGCTTTAATGTCTGTGACCAAATGAAGGATGACATTGAGATGGGCGGTACCAGGTAAAACCACAGGTTTAAGGTCATTGATTGCAGACAATTAAACGGCTTGTTTGCAAGCCACAGCTCATATCAGTAACCCTTGCCATTCTTTTGCCGTTAGAGCACAATCGAATCTGGGTTAACTTACGGTGTGCTTCCTGGAGAAAACTTTCACTTGATGGGTTCACCCCTGCGGAGCTTACAAAGCAACGCTCCAGCAATGTTTGGGTTCGCGGCGGGTTTTACATTGGTCGCGTCTTTTTAACTTTACTTCAGGCAGTGAGTTAAATCCGGCTGAAGTTCAAATAAACGGAGTGATTCTATGAAAGACTTGAAAGTTCTATATGTTATCGGTGGTATATTGCTACTTGTGGCTATTTTTATTTTCTTACCCATGTTTTTCACCTATTTATCGTCCGGGGATGTTCGCGCTCCATCGGAAATTCACCCGACGGATTCTTCAGTTAGATCCAAAATAACTAAAGACTATGGGACTAAAAATTTGAGCAAATCAAAAGACATCAACAAGGGTTATAAAACAGAACCCTAGTCAAAAACACAGTACGGCGGCACTATAAATTGGAAACTCATTTTTTATAAATTTTTATCGCTGTCGCCGTACTAATTTTTACCCCTTTTAAACCCTAAGCCGTCAAACTTATCATTAAGTGCCATACGGCAAACTCGCCTGGCTATACACGATTGCCTCTTACTATGTTAATTAAGGTGGGTAAAAACATTCCAGACCTGAATTTAAACAATGCAGTTAATTTTGATTACGCATTAGAACATCGCAACGGTTTTCATCAAAGCCACTGTGTTATGCTTTTCACCGATAAAACAAGTGGCGGAAATCAGTGCAGCTAACAGAAACAGACAATCAAGCCTATTTCGATAAAAACAAAGTCAGGGAGAAAATCTGTGCCGGTTGGTTAAAAGAGCAAAGCAAGGCCGTTCGCAAGTCCATTTTATTTGCTGCTGTTGCGGGCATTACCAACGGCTTGGGCGTTATTGTTCAATCGGCAGCACTGGCTTATATACTGCAAGCCGTCATTATCGACAAGTTGCCATGGAAGTCGGTAATTACGCCATTCATCGTGCTGACAGCCGTTTTCATCCTGCGTAGCGTTTGTGTTTATTGGCATCAGACCTGGGGATTTGAAGCAGGCGCACAAGTCAGAACGTCGGTAAGGCAACAGTTGTTAGCTAGGTTTTTAACGTTGGGGCCTGCCGAAATCAAGCAACGTCAAAGCGGTGAATTGGCGGCCGTTACACTGGAACAGGTCGATGCACTGGAAAATTATTTTTCGCGTTATTTGCCCCAACAAATGATAGTCGGGGTATTGCCGCTCATCATGATTGTCGTGGTTATGCCGGTCAACTGGGTGGTCGGATTGATCTTTTTAGTGACAGGACCACTGGTGCCGATTTTTATGGCATTAGTCGGTATGGGGGCTGCCTCCGCTAATCGCAGTCAGTTTTTGGCGATGGCAAGAATGAGCGGTTATTTTCTGGATCGTTTACAAGGGCTGGCAACACTCAAACTGTTCGGCCAGGCTACCCAGGAGCTGGTAAACATCAACAGGATTGCCGATGGTTTTCGGGAAAAAACCATGGAGGTATTGCGTATTGCGTTTTTATCGTCGTCAATTCTGGAGTTTTTTAGCGCGGTTGCGGTTGCCCTGGTGGCCGTGTATGTCGGGCTTGGCTTATTAGGACTGATTCATTTCGGCCCGGCTGAACACATCAGTTTAAGTGAAGCATTGTTCGTTCTGCTGCTGGCGCCTGAGTTCTTTATGCCGCTTAGGCAGTTGGCGATCAATTATCATGATCGGGCTGCGGCATTAGGGGCGACTGATGCCATTCTCGCGATACTGGAACAAGACGCAGATGCGTTGAATGCAAGCTGTGTTGACGATAGCCATCCCGTTTCAACTGATCTCATCGAATTTAACAATGTCAGTAAATCGTATGGCAAGCGGCAGGTCTTAACAGACATTAATCTGCACATTGCAGCCGGTGAAAAAATTGCCCTGGTCGGTGAATCAGGCGCTGGAAAAACGACTCTTTTAAATCTGTTATTAGGTTTTGAGTCAGCAACAGAAGGCCAGGTGTTGCTTGACGGCCAAACGGTTAACCGCGAATGCGCCGCGGAGGCCATCGCATGGGTGGGACAGAACACCTACATCTTCCACGGCAGCATCAAAGACAATGTCGCGCTGGCCGATCCTGATGCATCTGAACAACGCATTATTAATGCGGCGCAGGCGGCCGGTGTAACTGAATTCAGTGCACAATTGCCGGAAGGTTTGCTTACTCCGGTCGGCGAGCGGGGCTATGGCTTGTCTGGCGGACAGGTGCAAAGAATTGCGCTGGCCCGGGCATTTTTAAAAAATGCCGACATTATCTTGCTGGATGAGCCTACTGCAAATCTCGATGCAGCCAATAAAGCGCTGCTATTGGATGCCATCGATCAATTGTTTACAGATAAAACCCTGATTATCGCCACTCATGACGCTGTAGTGATCCAGAGAATGGACAGACGGATAGAGTTACAGCAAGGGCAGGTTGTGTCATGAAAGATTTATGGTTTTTCCTGAAATTATTCAAGCCACATAGCGTCTGGTTAGCGGGCGGAATTTTCCTTTCCTTGCTGACCGCATTGGCCTCCATCGCGTTATTAACACTGTCAGGCTGGTTTATCAGCTCTTCCGCTATAGCGGGCTTGGTCGCTGTTGACGGCACTACGCTGGTCTTCAATTTTATGCTGCCTGCCGCGCAGATACGCGCCTTGGCGATCACCCGTACTTTGGGCCGTTATGGTGAACGGTTGGTGACCCATGAAGCGACTTTCCGGGTATTGGCGGGAATACGCAGCTGGTTTTTTCAACAGCTCATTCCGTTGGTTCCGGGGCGTTTGTCGGCACTGCGCAGCGGTGATTTACTGTCGCGCATGACGGCGGATATTGACGCTTTGGACGCGCTCTATTTGCGCCTGCTGGCCCCTGCCGTTGTGGCAACGATCGGAGTAACCGCAGTTACCGTATTTTTGGCTTTTTATGCGCCACTTATCAGCTTGGCTACAGGTCTTATGTTGATGATTTCCACAGTGGGGACACCGTGGGTTTTTAACCGTCTGGGTAGTTA
>NQJI01000067.1 GCA_002256705.1 Methylococcaceae bacterium NSM2-1 | reverse complement strand
AAACCCACATGCTCATTAATTTTATGAATGCTTTCATTCAAAGGGCCCAGTTCAATAACTTGTGCGCCGGTTGGCGAAATAAAACGTCCGTCCGAGGTGCCGCCGCCGGTATCATCTTGGGGTTCAAAGCCGGTCACGGCTTTGATGGCGGCATGGGTGGCATCAATTAACTCGCCTTTTTCAGTTAAGAAAGGATTGCCGGATAAACGCCATTGCAGGTCGTATTTAAAACCGTATTTGTCAAGAATGGCACAGGCGCGTTGTTTAATGGTTTCTTCGTTCAATTCGGTGCAGAAACGCAGGTTAAACTGTACCTCGGCAGTGCCAGGGATAATGTTTTCCGCGCCTGTTCCCGCATTGATATTTGAAACTTGCAGGCTAGTCGGTGGAAAAAAAATATTTCCGTGATCCCAGACCTCTTCCGTCAGTTCTTTTAATGCGGGGGCAAATGTATGGATCGGATTTTCTGCGAGCTCAGGATAGGCGACATGCCCTTGGGTACCGATGACGGTTAATCTGGCGCACAAAGAGCCGCGCCGGCCAACACGAATCACATCACCGATTTTTTTATCACTGGACGGTTCGCCCACCAGACACCAGTCAATTTTTTCATTGCGCTGTTCCAGCGTTTCTATAACTTTAACTACGCCATGGGTGGCTAAGCCTTCTTCATCGCTGGTCATCATGACGGCAATCGAGCCTTGATGGTCAGGATGTCTGGCGATAAAGCGTTCAACAGCAGTAATAAAGCAGGCAATACCCCCTTTCATATCGGCTGCGCCACGTCCATAGAGTTTGCCATCACGAATAGTCGGCACAAAAGGCGGCGATAACCATGAGTCCAGTGGGCCAGGCGGCACAACATCGCTATGTCCGAGAAAAGTAAACAGCGGCCTTGCATCGCCACGTCTAAGCCAGATATTTTGAGTATCTTCAAAATTCAGGCGTTCTTCTTTAAAACCTAACCTGGATAAACGTTTGGCGAGAATATCCTGGCAGCCCGCATCTTCAGGTGTGACTGATTCCCGGCTAATAAGGTCTTTAAGAAGTTCCAGGGTTTCACTCATAGTAATTCAGTTTGGTAATGGTCGGCTTTGAAGCCAATAATCAGTTGATCGCCAGTATCTAAAATCGGGCGTTTAATTAGGGTTGGGGTGTTTAACATTAATAATATTGCTTTTTCTAATGTCAGATCGCATTGTTGCTCGGCACTGAGTTGCCGCCAACTGGTACTGCTGCGGTTAAGTAGCGTATCCCAGTCTAAACGGGCGGCAAAGTCATTCATTTGTGCCTGCGTTAGCCCATCAGCCCGAAAATCATGGAATTGATAAGCTATGCCGTATCGATCCAGCCAGCGCCGCGCTTTTTTGACGGTGTCGCAGTTTTTTATTCCATAAAGCGTGTGCATGGCTGCTTTTATAATTGACTGTTCAATAATTCGTCAATGCCGGGCAAGTCCTTGTCAGCCTTGCAGCGGTTTTTATACAGATCAACAAATTCCATAAAGGCTTGTTCCAGGTCTGCCAGAATCTCTTCTTCGTTTTCGCGCGCATCTTCGGGAACATCATCTGATTCCAGATATTCCCGTTGCAGGTCCACTTCGCTGTTAAGGGCAAGCGTGGCGTAAATCATGGCATTATTTGAGATTTTTTCTTTCATGGTATGTGTGTAGTTGAGGTTAAGAAAAATTTTTTAACATGGATAATCTAGGGGGATCGGCAACGCTTTTTTTGCCCACCTACAAGGCTATATTTTATAGCCTAGCTACTGTTTTTGGGTTAAAGGCAGTTAAATCAGCCCGGCTTTCTAAAATGAATGGTAAGGCCTTGTAAAAAGTTTCTGATAATTTGGTCGCCGCATTCCCGGTAATTTTTATGCCCTTTTTGTCTAAAAAAGGCACTGAGTTCGCCTTTGGATATTTCAAAATCGGCCAGTTTTAAAGCGTTAAGCATATCGTCTTCTTTAAAGTTTAAGGCGATTCTCAGCTTTTTGAGTATGCTATTATTCGTTAGCGGCAACTCCGGTTTTTTCGCTTGCCCGGGCTGATTTTCCAGCTTGCCTCTTCTGTATGTAATTAAACCATTCAAAAAAAGATCCATGAGTTTATTGTCAAGTTCGACATAACCTTCCTGGTTGTCTTTTTTGAGTAGATTGAGTAAATCATCCCTGCTTATCTCTACGTCGCTTAATGCAAAGATCTCAATCATGGTCTGGTCGTTAAGATCCAAAGCGTAGCGCACTCGGCGTAATACATCGTTGTTAATCATGGCTTGTTATTGATGAGGTTGTGTTTTGTGGTTCGTAGGCTGGGTTGATAAACCCGGCAATTAACGCTATTTGAATAATTATCGGCAAATGCCGGGTTTCGAGTCTAAACCCAGCTTTATGCACTGCTCCCGATTGCTTTTCTACAGGACTTTGGCGTTTTTCTGAAAGGGAATGACAGTGGATTGAGAATGGTTTGAGTATGTATCCCAGTCAGGGGTATATTCCTCCGCTTGATTACCCCAGACGAACCATCCTTTTCTTGGTCCTCGTGCAAATAGTTCAATACGAGGCCCGGAACTACATGTTTCTATAAGCTCATATTGTTCATCCGGCTTTCTGCTGTGCTCCCGCTTTCTTGATGAAATAATGTTTTCCTGGCTCCGGCCGGGCTGCAAAGTACGCGCATTCTTTCCACGAACACCAAAAAGTATTATTTCTGTTACATTCCTAAAGTAAAAGCCGACGCCTCTCCTATCAGGCCCGCCATCCTTACGGATTTTATACCAGATTAGATTGGTTTTATAAGTAAATCCCCAATGTTCCATAATCTGCATACCTTCCGCCAATAGGGCATTTGGCACCCATAAATAGAGATGCGCCGCATCTTCAACAATGGCTTCAACCGGAAGGTCTTTTATTTCTTGAAGCGACATGGTTGGATAACGCTGCAATCTTTTATGCTCAGGCGCCATTTTCCCCGTTCTGTTTTGAAACTGCCACGGAGGATCAGCCAGAACGGTAGCGAATTTTTTCTTACCGACGGAGTTCAAAAGATCGTCTGATACTTTCATGGTTACTCATCTTCAACATATAGTTGTTTGGATATACCGATAACCAGCAATGGGCAACCTGCACCACTGCCGCCTTCAATACGTGGGAGAAGCTTACTCATGTGGGTAGTTGATGCTCCGGAAGATGCACCTCGACCTAATTTTTGAATATCTCTTGCAGCTCATCGCATCGGGTAATTATAACACCGACGCTTATGGCTCGAAGATCAAAAAGCAAGCGAAAGTTATTTAAGTCCCGATCATAGAATGGGTCTTTATTATTCCACTCAATTTCAATAGCAACTCTATTTCTAAAGCAATCCACTTTGTGTGTCGGCGTATCCATTGTATGCTAATCAACAACCACTTGAGTATTAAATTCCTTCTCCTCCTATCCACGCTCATAAAGATAAGAATCGATGAATTCAGATAGTTGGGATTTCCTTCCTCCTGGATTGGTTATCCAGCTTCTGTAAAAACGAAATTTGCTTAATACCGAGATAATGTCTGCCCACTCTTCTGGAAAATCCTCTTTCAGTATAGCGCATGAGTGTTTCCATTCATGTACCTCATAATTCTCACGAATAGATTCCTGGAGCAATTCAATGCTCATAAATTTCCCTACACATCCCTCCTATTTGCATAACTAATCCCGGAGCAGTTCATTAATCCCCGTCTTGCTGCGTGTTCTTTCATCAACCTGCTTGATAATAACCGCACAGTACAAGCTGTAGCTGCCGTCAGCTGAGGGCAAATTGCCGGATACGACCACTGATCCGGCTGGAATACGACCGAAGCTGACTTCACCGGTCATACGGTTGAAAATTTTGGTGCTTTGGCCAATATAGACGCCCATTGAAATAACGCAACCATCTTCAACGACAACGCCTTCAACGATTTCTGAACGCGCTCCGATAAAGCAGTTGTCGCCGATAATGGTGGGACCTGCCTGTAATGGTTCCAATACGCCGCCGATGCCCACACCGCCGGAAAGATGCACGTTTTTACCAATTTGTGCGCAAGAACCAACAGTTACCCAAGTGTCAACCATGGTGCCGCTGTCTACATAAGCGCCTATGTTGACGTAAGACGGCATCAATATTGCGCCGGGCGCGATATATGAGCCATGACGGGCAACGGCATTGGGCACTACGCGCACACCGGCTTTGGCGAAGTCTTCCTCTGTATAAGTTGAATATTTGCATTCAACTTTATCGTAATAACGGGTGTTACCGCCATCCATCATGCGGTTTTCGTTGATTCTGAATGACAATAATACGGCTTTTTTTAACCATTGATGCGTTACCCAATCACCGTTGATTTTTTCAGCCACTCTTAGCGTACCTTTATCGAGCAGGTTAAGGGTTTCGGTAACAGCATTACGGATTTCTGCGGATACGTTGGCAGGCGTGATGTCGGCGCGTTGTTCAAAAGCGGTTTCTATAATATTTTTCGTGTGGTTCATGGTTTTATCTATAAGGTGTTAAGGAAGTTTTTAATTCGATGGGCGGCTTCTATGCAGTCATCCAGTGGCGCAACCAGAGCTATTCTGACATGATTGACACCAGGGTTTATCCCGTCAAATTCGCGGGACAAAAAACTGCCCGGTAGTACGGTAACGTTTTCACGGGCAAAAAGCTGTTGAGCAAAATCGGTATCTGAAATCCCCCTCAGTTCCCCTTTGTCAAAAGGGGAAGCCGAAGGCTGGGGAATTTTTAACCATACATAGAAACTGGCTGGCGGTTTCTGAATAGTGCAGACATCATCAAGTACGGCAATAAATGCTGCGAATTTTTCACGGTATAAACGGCGGTTTTCGAGAACGTGCTGCTCATCCTGCCAGGCTCTAATGCTGGCATGTTGCGTGGGCAAAGGCATGGCACAACCCTGATAGGTCCGGTATTGAAAATACGAGTGCAGAATATCTGCATCACCCGCAACAAAACCTGAGCGTAAACCTGGCGCGTTGGAACGTTTGGATAAGCTATGGAAAACAACACAGCGTTTAAACGCACTGTTGCCCATATTGTAAGCCGATTGCAGCAAACCAACAGGGGGATTATTTTCGTCATCATAAAGTTCTGTATAGCATTCATCCGAAGCAATAACAAAATCATACTTTTCCGCCAGATTGATGAGTTTTTCATGGCTGGCTTGGGTGATGATTGAACCGCTGGGATTCCCGGGTGAGCAGATATAAATCAATTGGCAGCGTTGCCATATTGCTTCAGGCACAGCATCAAAATCAGGTAAATAATCCGACGCTTCCAGCGTGTTCATAAAATAGGGTTCTGCCCCCGCCAGCAATGCCGCGCCTTCATAAATCTGATAAAACGGGTTGGGCATAATGACCACTGGCTTAGTTGTCGAATCAATCAGGCATTGGGCAAAGGAGAACAAGGCTTCACGCGTGCCGCTGACCGGTAAAACTTGAGTTTCAGGATTAATAAACTCACCAGGAATCTGGAAGCGTTTAGTAATCCAGTCAGCAATCACACGTCTCAGTACCGGTATGCCTCTCGTCGTCGGATAGTTGGACAATCCGTGTAAATGGGTTAACAGCGCTTCCTCAATAAAATGCGGGGTAGTATGAGTCGGCTCACCTATGGACATCACAATGGGTGGCTTGTTTGCAGGCGGAACAATGCCATGCTTAAGCTGTGCCAGCTTCTCGAACGGGTAAGGATGTAAGTATTTTAAGTTAGGAGTCATTGCTACCACTGCCCACAGTTTAGAAAAATATCACTCTCCTTGCGTGAGAGAATCGGGGTAAAGGCAATAAATTCCTTATAAAAGCCCCTCATCCTAACTTTTTCCCTGAATGAGAAGGGACCAGATCGCCAGTGGATCATCGTTTAGTTACAACGCGGTTGTTTGCCCATGGCTTGAGCTTGCTGGAACAATCCCATGGCTTGCGGCATGTGCTGTTCCAGGCTCTGAATGCGCGTTGCATGTGCAGGATGCGTTGACAAAAACTCTACCGGTTGCCGGCCCTGGGATGCCTGTTCCATTTTTTGCCATAGAGCAATGCTTTGTCTTGGATCAAATCCCGCTTTTGCCATTAAATCCACACCAATTATATCGGCTTCGCTTTCCTGTATACGACTGTAAGGCATCAGTATGCCGTATTCCGCACCCACGCCCAGCAGGCCGAATGCTGTCTGGCCTAAAGCCGATTGTGGCGAGGCCAATGCCTGAACCATGGCCATGCCTTGATTGACGGCCATTTCTTGCGACGCCCTTTCATTGCTGTGTTTGGCAAGTACGTGACCGACTTCATGACCGATAACTGCGGCTAACTGATCCTGATTGCCGACCAGTGTGAGCATTCCAGTGTATATGCCAATTTTATTGCCGGGTAAGGCAAAAGCGTTGGGTGATTTATCTTCAAAGACAACGACTTCCCAATTGCCGCCTAGCTCCCTGATGATAGCCTGGGAAATACAGCTGGCAACCTGATTGTATCGACTGTTGTTGCTGACTGGTTTTTCTCTTTTTAAAGTATCAAAAGCCTGTAAGCCCATTTGGTTGATTTGCGTGTCAGGCATGAAAATAAATTGGCTTCTGCCTGTAGGGCTAGTAGTAATACAGGCACTTAATAGACAAGAAGCAAATAGGACAGGAAAAATTTTTTTGAACATTAAAGTAAACCCGGTAGTTTCTACAACAACCGTCATTTTAACGTAAGTTTTTATTTGGAGCTGAAAAATGTAACGGTGAAACCTGCTGTGGGAGTATGAGCGAAGCCCTGTACACCGGCTCGCATGTTAGTACCCGAGCGCATAGGGTGATGATCAGCAGGAATACCGCCTAATAAAGCGTCCCGTCGTACGCTCATATGAGACTCATGTTTAATTAAAGGCGATTTCAAATTGTTTTTATCGCCGATAATGATGGTGTTTTGCCAGGGTTTTGACCAGCTATACTCAAAACGGGTACGGATTGCGGCTTTTTCCCCCTCTCCCTTCGGGAGAGGGCAGGGGTGAGGGTTTTCAAAAAAGCGCAAATCATGACCGCCCGCAGTATAGTATAATCTCGACACGCCATCTTTGACTTCCGGATTCCAGCGGACAATCCCTGCCAAAACGACGTTGTCTGTAGGCGCTGCGCATTGGCTGAAGTATCTTGCTAATCAGGTTATCTTTTGATAGCATCTCCTATCTGGCAGCAGTCAGTGGCATAAATGTTGACCTATCGCAATTGGCTTCGTTTATTCTTTGCAGGTGTTTGTCACATCCTTTTAATATTTTCTCCTGAG
>NQJI01000066.1 GCA_002256705.1 Methylococcaceae bacterium NSM2-1 | reverse complement strand
GTTCATTTATGCAGATGGGCGAAAGACAGCAGGAGGTCAGCAGCTTTAAACAAGCCTTTGAGTGGATGATGAAGGAAATTAAAAAAGGCCAGCATATACAGCGTTACAAAGGTTTGGGTGAAATGAACCCCGAACAATTATGGGAAACCACACTGGATGCGAATAACCGCCGATTACTCCAGGTCAGAATTGAGGACGTGATCGCAGCTGATGAGATTTTTACCACGCTGATGGGTGACGTCGTAGAGCCACGACGGGACTTTATTGTTAAAAATGCTCTGGATGTAACTAATTTGGACGTTTAATTATGCTAACTTATCCTCAAATAGACCCCATTGCTCTTAGCTTAGGGCCAGTAAAAATTCACTGGTATGGCCTTATGTATGTGATAGGTTTTGCCGCTGTCTGGTTCTTAGGACAAAAACGGGCAGAATTACCGTGGTCACCTATTAAACCCGAGGCTATAGAAGATCTGGTCACCTATGGTGCTCTAGGCGTTATTTTGGGCGGCAGAATAGGCTATATTCTGTTCTATAATTTTAGTGAATTTCTAAATGATCCCCTTATCCTGTTTAAAATATGGCAAGGCGGCATGTCATTTCATGGTGGTATGTTAGGGGTTTTTATTGCCATGTGGTTTTTTTCAAAAAAACAGCACTGCACTATGATGCAATTAACCGATATTATCGCGCCGTTGGCGCCGATAGGTTTGGGTGCGGGTCGTATCGGTAATTTTATAAACTCAGAACTATGGGGCAGACCCACCGATGCGCCTTGGGCAATGGTGTTTCCTAATGGAGGCCCTCTTGCTCGTCATCCGTCGCAACTCTATGAAGCCTTTTTAGAAGGCGTAGTTCTGTTCGTTATACTTTGGCTGTATTCAAGCAAACCCAGACCTGTTATGGCAACTACCGCTATGGCGGTGTTTTTCTACGGCTGCTTCAGGTTTTTTGTCGAGTTTTTCAGAATGCCAGATGCGCATCTAGGTTATCTGGCACTGGACTGGGTGACGATGGGGCAGATATTGTCAACGCCGATGATAATTATTGGTGCTTTGCTATTTTATTATGCTAATAAAAAAACGGCATGAAGCAATATTTAGAATTACTCGATAAAATCCTCACCGAAGGAAACCTGAAAGGCGATAGAACAGGCAGTGGCACGCTATCCATTTTTGGTTATCAGATGCGCTTTGATTTGGCTCAGGGTTTTCCTCTGGTTACCACCAAGAAGATCCATTTAAAATCCATCATTCATGAATTACTGTGGTTTTTAAAAGGCGAGACCAACCTGGCTTATTTACATAGGCATAATGTCAATATCTGGAATGAATGGGCTGATGAACAGGGTGAGTTAGGTCCTGTGTACGGACATCAATGGCGTTCATGGCCAACTCCAGATGGCCGACGCATTGATCAGATTAAGCAGGTCATCGAACAGCTGAAAAAAACACCCAATAGTCGGAGAATTATTGTTTCTGCCTGGAATGTGGCGGATTTGCCCGATGAAAGCATTAGTCCGCAAGAGAATGTAAGGCGAGGCAAAATGGCCTTGGCGCCCTGCCATGCGTTTTTTCAGTTCTATGTTGCCGAAGGCAAGTTGTCATGTCAGCTCTATCAGCGCAGCTGTGACACTTTTTTAGGTTTGCCATTCAATATCGCCAGCTATGCATTATTGACGCATATGGTGGCACAGCAAAGCGATTTGGAAGTGGGTGATTTCATCTGGACGGGCGGTGATGTGCATTTGTACCTGAATCATCAGGAACAGGCTAAACTGCAATTATCCCGTAAACCGTATCCGTTGCCAAACTTAACAATAAAGCGCAGACCGGAAACCCTATTTGCTTACGGTTTTGAAGATTTTTGTTGTGCCGGTTATCAGACGCATGAACATATCAAGGCGCTTATTTCTGTTTAATGAAATACCTTCTTTTAGTTAAATGAGCCATCGACAAATGAACATACAACACAAAGCGCACCCCTGGCATGGCATCAAACCGGGCGATAATGCGCCGGAAATCGTTACAGCATTTATCGAAATTGTTCCGTCCGATACCGTTAAATATGAGATCGATAAAGAAACCGGTTATCTTAAAATTGACAGGCCACAAAAATTTTCCAATATGATTCCGACCCTTTACGGTTTTATTCCGCAAACCTATTGTGCTGAAAAAGTGGCCGATTATGCCGCATTGAAATCGGGAAAAAGAGTTACCAGAGGCGATGGCGATCCGTTGGATATTTGCGTTTTGAGCGAACGCAGCGTGACGCATGGCGATATTCTGCTACAGGCGATTCCGGTAGGCGGATTTCGTTTGCTGGATGATGGCGAAGCGGACGACAAGATTATTGCCGTGATGAAAGGCGATGAGTTTTATCGACAATGGAATGATGTATCCAATTGTCCTGCGTCTTACATCGATAGGCTGAAACATTATTTTCTGACTTATAAACATCTTCCGAGCGAAAAGAGCATCTGCGAAATAACTCATGTTTATGGACGGGATGAAGCACATGAAGTGATAAGGCGCTCCATGGAAGATTATAAAAATCACTTTAGTTGCTAGGAAACTTTTTTACATTTCAGCACTGTGCAATAACAGCTTTTTTCGACAGATCTACTACAAAGCACGTCAATCCGGCATGGAAGCCTGACAAGCCCGCAGAACAGCAGATTTTCATTTATCCGTAGGGACAATGAATCCATGGTCATGGATGTGATTGCTGATTAATATCCATATGACTTTATTGGCAGGAAATAACTGTAAATTATAGTGTTTTTAAGTATTCCACTGTCATAAATAGCGCCGCAATTGAACGAGCTTCGGTACATTCGCCGGATGCTAGTAAGTCATTGATTTTGCATAGCTTCCATGGAATAACTTCCAACTCTTCCGGCTCATCACCAGGTAATTTTTCGGCATATAAATCCTGGGCGATGACAATCTCTGTAGTATGCTCCAGATAAGAAGGTGCCAAAGAGAATGAACTTAAGTGGTGCAGTTTTCTGGCGCCAAAGCCCACTTCCTCTTTAAGTTCTCTGTTGGCGGCCTCCAGAAATGATTCACCCGCATCGGTTTTACCTTTAGGTAAGCCCACTTCATAACGGTGTACACCGGCGGAATATTCTCTGATTAATAACACCGTTTCAACATCCAACATGGGAACTATCAGTACTGCACCACCGGGGTTGCCGCGGGCGAGGCGCTCGTAGTTGCGAAGTGCACCATTGCTAAATTGTATATCCAGCGATTCAATGCGGAATAAACGGCTTTTAGCTATAGTGGTTCTGTTAAGAATGGTCGGTTTCTCAGTCATTGTGCTATTTTATGTGTAATTTTGACAAATATAACGCACTATCATGATTGATTGGAAAAAAATTGATACAGTTTTACTGGATATGGATGGCACCCTACTGGATTTGAATTTTGATAATCACTTCTGGAAAGAATTTGTTCCGCTAAAATATGCTGAGCAAAAAGGTATAAGCACTGTCACTGCAAAACAGCAATTAGAACCGCAGTTTAAAAGCATGGAAGGTAAGCTGGAATGGTATTGTCTGGATTACTGGAGTCAAGTTTTACAACTGGATATTGCCGGATTAAAAGCAGAAATATCAGGGTTAATTTCGGTACTACCTCATGTGACGGAATTTCTGGAAAAACTTCATAAATCTCCACAAAAGGTTCTGTTGGTTACCAATGCGCATCGTGACAGTTTGGAGTTGAAAATGGAAAAAACCTGTTTACAGCCGTTTTTCGATGGCATTATCAGCTCTCACGATTTGGGTTTATCTAAAGAATACGTTGGTTTTTGGGACTTATTGCAGCAACGGCAGCCGTTTGTTAAGCAGACAACATTGTTGATTGATGACAGTCAGGCGGTATTAAATTCGGCCAAGCTGTATGGCATAGCGCATTTAATATCAGTGAGCAAGCCCGATAGCAATCAGCCCAAAAAAGAAGTAACCGGCTATCCTGCCATTGAGGATTTTAGGGAGCTTATGATCGGACTGTAGGTTTGCGGCTTCTGTCCTGGTTTGGACGCTTGCCCTGATAGTCGGTTTCAGGCTTTGGCGGTCTTTTTTCCGGTGTAATAACATCAGCCAATAGATCAGCAGTGATGGCTTTAACAGGGATTTTTTGACCAATGTAATCTTCAATATCCGGCATGGAATAGGCGTAATGTTCACAGATAAAGCTGATAGCATTGCCGCTGGCGCCAAAACGCGCAGTCCTGCCGATTCTATGGACATAATCTTCCACATCCTGCGGTAAATCATAATTAATAACATGGGATACGTCTGGAATATGAAGGCCTCTGGCGGCAACGTCGGTGGCGATCAACAGGGTGATCTTGTTTTCCTGAAAATCATTTAACAATCGCTGGCGTTTATCCTGTGGCACATCACCACTGAGGGCGGAGGTTTTATAGCCATTTGCGTTGAGCGTGTCATCCAGTTTTTCAGCGCAGCGTTTGGTATTTACAAAAATAATGCTGCGTTGTGGCTGGTAGTGATTCAACAATCCGATCAATAAGGGTATTTTTTGCTCGTTAGCCGGACAATACGCGCTTTGCTGTATGGCTTTTGAGGTGACTTCTTCTGTCTCAATGCGAATCAAAACAGGATTGTTCATGTGTTCATAAGCCAGTTCGGTCACTTTATAGGATAACGTCGCTGAAAACAGCATGTTTAAACGCTGTTCAGGTGCAGGCATGCGCCTTAACAAATACCGTATGTCTTTGATGAAACCCAAATCAAACATACGGTCGGCTTCATCCATTACTGTGACTTGCACATGGTCCAGGGTGAAGGCGTTTTGTCTGTAAAAGTCAATAATACGACCCGGTGTGCCGATTATAATATCAATATTGGATTTTATGGTGTCCAGTTGTTTTTGATAGTCGGTGCCGCCATAAATTAGCGCGAATTTCAAATTAAGATGCTTGCCAAGAAGTAAGGCATCCTTGTGAATTTGAATGGCCAGTTCGCGTGTCGGCGCGAGAATTATCGCTCTGGGATTTTTAAACCGCTTGCTTTCGGCAACCGCTCCCGGCGTTGCTCTCGGCAACCGCTCCCTGCGTTGCTCTACCTCCCCCATCCCAGGAGTCGTAGCTTCTGCATCCGTGCAGTCGTCATCATTGAGTAAGCGCTGAAAAGTGGCCAGTAAGAAGGTGGCGGTTTTACCCGTCCCCGTCTGCGCTTGCCCGGCAATATCTTTGCTCCGCAACAATAAGGGTAATGCTTTATCCTGAATCGGCGTGCAATGATTAAAACCAGCATCGTTTAATCCGTGCAGGATAGAGTCAGACAATTCAAGATTGCTGAAGCGAGTTTCTGTCAGATGAGTATTATTCATAAGCTATAGCATAACGTAAAAATCAAATTGGTTGAAATTGATTGACTAGAAGCGCCATCCCTCCTATAGTTTTATTTTTTAAATTTTTGGAGAAATAGTGTGAGCGATTCAGTCCTTCATGTGAGTGATAGTGAATTTAACGAAACTGTTATTAAAGCTAACGGTCCTGTACTGGTTGACTATTGGGCTGAATGGTGCGGACCTTGCAAAATGATTGCACCGGTTCTGGATGCTATTGCCGAAGAGTATGCGGGCAAATTGACCGTTGTAAAAATAAACATAGATGAAAATCCACAAACTCCGCAACACTACGGTGTACGCGGTATTCCAACACTGATGTTGTTTAAGGATGGCGAAGTGGAAGCCACTAAAGTGGGTGCATTGACAAAATCGGAACTTGCCAAGTTTATCGATAGCAACATTTAAAAATGTCCCCCCTTATTCAGACCTGTCACAAAAGCTGGACGGGTCTGAATACTTGAGTTATACTTCTCATGTGCGATAGTCCTGCGCACTCAATTATATCGTCCGATAAATTACACCCCTGAATTCTAAATCCTATCCCGGTCGTTAAGGTGTTATACCCTAACTACATTTCTTCGAGTTACCTTTTTTATGAATCTTACCGAGTTAAAACTAAAACAAATTAGTGAAGTTATTGAAATCGCCGAGTCCCTTGGGCTTGAAAATGTTGCCAGATCGCGTAAGCAGGATTTGATTTTTGCCATCCTGAAAAAACAGGCAAAAGCCGGGGACGATATTTCTGGTGATGGAGTTCTGGAAATTTTACAGGATGGGTTTGGATTTTTGCGTACACCTGGCTGCTCCTATCTGGCGGGTCCAGACGATATTTATGTGTCACCCAGTCAAATCAGACGATTTTCTTTAAAAACAGGCGATACAATAAGCGGAAAGATCAGGCCGCCTAAAGACAACGAACGCTATTTTGCAATGCTCAAAGTTGATCAGATCAATTTTGAACCACCGGAAAATACCAAAAATAAAATTACCTTCTCAAACTTGACCCCCCTATTTGCTAAACAAAGGTTTGTTCTTGAGCAAGGCAACGGTACCAGCGAAGATTTAACTGGAAGAATAATAGATTTGATCGCTCCCATCGGTAAAGGCCAGCGTGGCTTGATTGTTTCTCCGCCAAAAGCAGGTAAAACGATGATTCTGCAAAGCCTGGCGCAAGCAATCGCTGAAAAGAATCCTGAGTGTTATCTCATTGTATTATTAATCGATGAGCGTCCTGAGGAAGTCACAGAGATGGAGCGATGTGTTCGAGGCGAAGTTATTTCCAGTACCTTTGATGAACCGGCAACCCGCCATGTACAGGTCGCTGAAATGGTAATCGAAAAGGCGCGGCGTTTGGTTGAGCATAAACACGACGTAGTTATTTTGTTAGACTCGATTACCCGACTGGCTAGAGCTTATAACACCGTCGTGCCTTCTTCAGGCAAGATATTAACAGGCGGAGTTGATGCGAATGCCCTGGAAAAACCTAAACGCTTCTTTGGTGCAGCACGGAATATCGAAGAAGGTGGCAGTTTAACCATTATAGCCACCGCACTGGTTGATACCGGTTCACGAATGGATGAGGTTATCTATGAAGAATTCAAAGGTACCGGTAACATGGAATTGCATCTGGATCGAAAAATTGCTGAAAAAAGAATTTACCCCGCAATCAACATTAATCGTTCTGGCACACGTAGAGAAGAATATTTGGTTGACCCAGAGACCCTGCAAAAAACCTGGATCTTGCGCAAAATTCTTCAACCAATGGATGAGACGGCCGCTTCAGAATTCCTGATAGGCAAACTTAAAGACTTTAGAACCAACGCTGAATTTTTTGATTCAATGAAGCGCTAGAGAACGTGTAAGAAATCCCGCCATACGCTTAAAAAAGATTTTTTACCATTAGGACACGAAGCACTCATAGAAAAATATTTAACACCTTATAGGT
>NQJI01000065.1 GCA_002256705.1 Methylococcaceae bacterium NSM2-1 | reverse complement strand
AGAATCTTCGTCGTCACCAATTGGCGTTTCCATTGAAATAGGCTCTTTGGCGATTTTTAACACCTTACGGACTTTATCTTCGGGCATTTCCATGCGCTCGGCCAATTCTTCAGGTGTTGCTTCCCGCCCCATTTCCTGCAAAATCTGCCTGGAAATCCGGTTCAGTTTATTAATCGTTTCGATCATGTGCACAGGAATACGAATGGTTCTGGCCTGATCCGCAATGGACCGGGTAATAGCCTGCCTGATCCACCACGTTGCATAAGTAGAAAACTTATAGCCACGACGGTATTCAAATTTATCTACGGCTTTCATTAAGCCAATATTGCCTTCCTGAATCAAATCCAGAAACTGCAAACCGCGATTAGTATATTTTTTAGCAATCGAAATAACCAGCCTTAAATTAGCCTCGATCATTTCTTTTTTTGCACGCCTTGCTTTGGCTTCACCGATAGACATACGCCGGTTAATGTCTTTTAACCCGCTAATGGTCAAGCCATACTCTGCCTCGATTTCTGCCAATATTTTTTGCGCTTTTCTTAGTTCTTTTTCACGAGCCTTCAAGACTTCCGAATAGCTATGCCCGCCATTCAGGTATTGATCCAACCACTCTGAACTGGATTCGTTTTCAGTAAATGAGGCAATAAAGTCCTTACGAGACATGTTTGCTTCTTTAACAAAAATATCCAGAATCTGCTTTTCCTGCTCACGAACAATAGCGATACCATTGGGAATAATAGCCGTTAATTTTTTTAAATATTGCGGTGTCCATTTAAATTCCATGAACAAATCAGCCAATACTTCAAAGGCTTTTTCAGTTTTATCACTGTTATAACCATACTTTTTGATGGCTGCTGAAGCTATTTTTAATTGCTTTCTAAGTGCCTCGACTTTTTCCTGAACTTCTTCGTAATTAAGTCCTTTCAGCTCATCTTCAGCACCGGCTGCCTCTTCAATGATATCATTGGCAGGCAGAGCGGCAACCAAATCATCAGCATCGCTTAAATCAACAAAACCCGAAATTAAATCGGTCAGTCGAATGTCACCTTCTGCTCCAGAAATAGTATCAAATGACTGCAAAAAATCGTCAACAACAACACAGGATCGAGCAATGGCTTTGACCAGCTGCTGTTGTCCCTCTTCAATACGCTTGGCAATTTTTAATTCGTCGGCACGAGTTAACAACTCCACCGAGCCCATTTCACGCATGTACATACGCACGGGATCTGTAGTTCTGCCAAACTCACTGTCAACAGACGCTAAAGCGGCAACTTCTTCAGCATCTTCATCATCCGTAGTGACTGCTGCTGAATCGGTAATAAGCGAATCTTCATCAGGTGCAGTTTCATAGACCTGAATGCCCATCTCATTGATCATGCCAATGATGTCTTCAATTTGTTCAGGATCAACAATATCACTGGGCAAGTGATCATTAACCTCGGCATACGTCAGGTATCCCTGCATCTTGCCTTTGGCTATCAATTGTTTAAGCTGGGACTGTTGCTGTTCTTGATTCATTGTTTACTCACTGAATACTCTGTTGAGTACGGTCATACTTAACAGAAAATTGTACTATAAATTTATGTATAACATCAAATTATTTATTTACCAACATTCTTACTAACGTTTCTTGCTCTTGACTATCCAAGCCTCTGCTTTGCGCCTTGGCCTGCAATTTGGCGATACCAGCCTCCCTTCCCTGCTTGAGCAAGCCATTCAGCGCGTCTCCAAACACAGCCTCTATCTTGTCATCCGAAACAAACAAGTCCAATAATGCCAGCGCCTTGATGGATTTTTCTTCAGCAGTATTGCGATAATATTCTATCAAAACAGCGGTATTGACAGATTTTTTATCTAAAATCACTTGCAGAATGCTTTTAAATAACTCAATACCCCTAAACTCCAGACCACTCCAATCAATATCTTTTTGCTCAACTATATCTGCCAACCTTGGGTTTTGAAGCAACAGAGCAATCGCAACTCGTGCCGATGACAATCGGTTATGCTCCCGCTGATGTTGTCTTTTTGGGCTCGAATCCACTGTGACGACATTATCCAAAACATTCAGCGTCACCAAACCGGATAACTCTTTAAGACGCGCAAACATCATTTCCCTGAATACACCTTCCGGCAATTTTTCCAGATACGGCTTAGCCTTACTGATTAATTGCGCACGCCCCTCCATTTCGAACAGATTCAAACCTTCTGAGACATGCTCAAAAAAATAATCTGACAATGCCTGAGCCGTCTGTACACGCTCGGTAAACTTATCTACCCCCTCCTCGCGCACCAGCGAATCAGGATCATGACTTTGCGGCAACAACATGATGCGACAAGACCGCCCAGCCTTGAGACTGGAGAAAGCAGACTCCATCGCTCTCCAGGCCGCCTCACGACCCGCCCTATCGCCATCGAAACAAAACACCAACTCCGATGAAAACCGAAACAGCAAATCAAGATGTGCTTGCGATGCCGCCGTTCCTAAAGCTGCAACCGCATAATGAATGCCAAACTGAGCCAGCGCGATAACATCCATATAGCCCTCAACAATCAAAATCCTCTGCGGCTTTGAATTCTTTTCCAGAAGTTCATACAAGCCATAAACTTCCTTGCCCTTATAAAATAGTGATGTTTCTGGAGAATTCAAGTATTTTGGCAATGAATCATCAAGTACCCGTCCACCAAAGCCTATAATTCGGGCTCGCTTATCGCGAATGGGAAACATAATCCTACCGCGAAAACGGTCATAGACCTGCCCATCATCCTTAGTGACCAGCAACCCCGCCTCTATCAACAGTTTCTGGCTAAATCGCTCAGCTAAAGCGCCCCACTTATCGGGCGCATAACCCAGCATAAAGTCACGAGCAATCTTACCCTTAACCCCCCTGGCCTTCAGGTAATCAACCGCTTTAGGACTGACTCGTAACTGCTCGATATAAAAAGCAGCCACCTGTTCCATCACTACATAAAGACTATTTAAATCATCTTTCTTTGGCCCCACCTGATAGCCAACTGACTCCCTGGGCACATCGATCCCGGCAAAGACCGCCAAATCTTCAACTGCTTCAACAAAATCAAGATGACTAAAATCCATCAGAAAACTGATGGCATTACCGCTTGCACCGCAACCAAAGCAATGAAAAAATTGCTTGCTACGACTTACAGTAAAGCTGGGAGTTTTTTCAGTATGAAAAGGGCAGCGGGCAACATAATTTGCACCCGTTTTTTTTAGAGGAACGTGCGAATCGATTAAATCAACTATATCAACCCGCACCAAAAGTTCATCAATAAACTCGCGAGGAATTCTACCGGACATAAGTTACCCGGGACAAAAACAAGTTATCCAGCTAATGCAGCCTTAATTTTGGCACTGACAACCGACATATCAGCGCGGCCTTGCATTTTTGCTTTCAGCAAGCCCATCACCTTACCCATGTCTTTAACAGATTCTGCACCCGACTCAATCACCGCATCGTTTACCATAGCATCAACTTCTTCTTCGCTAAGCGCTTGAGGCAGAAAGTCCTGAATCACCCGGATTTCAGCCTCTTCAATCACTACCAAATCATGTCGACCGGCATCAGCAAACTGTCTGATGGATTCACGACGCTGCTTGAGCATCTTGTCAAGCACCAGGATAACCCGATCATTATCGAGCTGGATACGCTCATCAACCTCAACCTGCTTAATAGCAGCCAAAATTAAACGAATCACCCCTAGCCTTGTTTTATCACCTCCTTTCATGGAGGCTTTCATATCTTCCTTGATTCGATCTGTTAACAAATCCATCACATTAACCTTAAATCTACAGCACAGGACGTCCGCGGCGTAAATTTTTCAACGCATAACGCTCGCGGGCCAATTTCTTCAAGTGCCGCTTAACCGCAGCGGCGCCTTTACGCTTACGCTCAGCTGTCGGTTTCTCATAAAACTCACGGCGACGTACTTCTGCCAATACACCCGCTTTTTCACAAGCACGTTTAAAACGACGGATTGCAATATCAAAAGGTTCGTTTTCTTTAATTTTCACTGACGGCATTATATGATTCCAATTATGTTAATATTGAGTATGAGGATATTTACTATCCACTGAACAAACAGAACCCTTAATTATACATTCACTTTTATAATTTTCAAAAAATCAATGTACGTTTTAGGCATAGAAACCTCCTGCGATGAAACCGGTGTCGCCATTTACCATACCGGGCGAGGCCTGATTAATCATTTATTATACAGCCAGGTCGAAATGCACAGCGAATATGGCGGCGTGGTTCCTGAACTGGCATCACGCGATCACATCCGCAAATTAGTCCCGCTCATCAAGCAATCGCTACAGGAAAGCCAGCTAAAAAGCACTGACATTAACGGTATAGCCTACACAGCAGGCCCGGGGCTCATGGGCGCATTATTAGTCGGCGCAGCAACGGCAAGAAGCCTGGCATGGACGTGGCAGATTCCTGCCGTTGCAGTGCATCACATGGAAGGACACTTGCTTGCACCCATGCTGGAAGAAAACCCGCCGGAATTTCCTTTTGTTGCCTTATTGATTTCCGGCGGACACACGCTGCTGGTGCAAGTCGAAGGAATCGGCAGCTACCAGCTACTAGGCGAATCACTTGATGATGCAGCGGGCGAGGCTTTTGATAAAACGGCAAAAATGCTGGGACTGGGTTATCCGGGGGGGCCTAAACTGGCTGCGCTTGCCGAACACGGCAAGCCACAAATTAAATTTCCTCGCCCTATGACCGACCGACCCGGATTGGATTTTAGCTTTAGCGGTTTAAAAACTTTCACACTGAATACCATCAACGCCTCTGAAAAGACCGGGAAAGATAAAGCGGATATTGCCGCTGCCTTCCAGCAGGCGGTTGCCGAGACCCTCAGCATTAAATGCAAACGTGCCTTACAGCAAACCGGCTTGAAAAGCCTGGTGGTTGCCGGCGGTGTCAGCGCCAACAAACAAATCCGCGCATCCTTAACTGAAATGGCCGCTAAAGAACATGCTCAAATCTATTTCCCGAGACTGGAATTTTGTACCGATAACGGCGCCATGATTGCTTACGCAGGCAGTCAACGCCTAATGGCCGGACAACAGCAAGGGCTGGATATTTTTGCCCGCCCTCGCTGGCCTATGAGTGAGTTGTCATAAAGGTTAAAGACTCAAAAAGACAAGCTCTCTTTCGCCTTGTGTCTGTTTTTATTCATTTCCATCCAGTAACCTTTGAATATTACTTTTATGCCGCCAAAGCAATAGCACCATCATGACGACAGAAGCTCCTACTACTACAATATCGCCACTAATAAGCCAGGCATAAACCGGCGATAAGACAGAAGCACATAACGCGGACACGGAGGAAATTTTACCCATTTTGTATATCAGCAGCCAAGTTCCTATAAAAGCAAAACCGAGCAACCAGGAAAAACCAAGCAAAACACCAATCGATGTTGCAACACCCTTGCCACCTTTAAACTTAAAAAACACCGGATAAAGATGCCCCAGAAACGCCGCCAGACCGATGCTTGCCAATAGCCCAACAGACACTCCCAGTAAATTGGCGATATAAACGGGAATCAAGCCCTTAAGTAGATCGCCCAGTAGAGTAATAGCCGCCGCTTTTTTGCCACCAATACGCATGACATTAGTCGCACCCGGATTACCTGAACCTTGTTCACGGGGGTCTGGCAAACCCATCAAACGGCAAATAATAATTGCACTGGAAATTGAACCTATCAAATAGGCAGCCGGAACAAACAACCATTCAATCATGTAACTCTTTCCTCACTCAGAACTTGTAAGCCGGGCACATTTCCCTGATACTTACCGCTTTTTAAAAACTGCACATCATAACCGGAAACAACTATGGACATCATCTTTTTAGGCGGACTTGAAATTGAAACAATCATCGGCATTTATGACTGGGAAAGGAAAACCAAACAAACCGTTGTGCTTGATATTGAGATGGCTTTTGACATACAAAAAGCCGCAAAGACCGATGACATTCAATACACACTTGATTACAAAACCGTTTCCAAACGGATTATCTCCTTTGTCGAAGCCAGCCAGTTTTTTCTCGTTGAAAAATTAATATCTGAAATAGCCAACATTATCCTTACTGAATTTAATGTACCCTGGGTGAGAATATCCCTGAATAAAAAAGGCGCTATTCGTGGCGCCAGTGATGTTGGTATTATCATTGAACGTGGCGAGAGATAAGCCATGCCCAAAGGCTATATAAGCATAGGCAGCAACATTGACAGGGATAAAAATATACTTGCCAGCCTACAGGCACTAGAACACCACTTTGGTAAACTGACTATCTCAAGTATTTATGAATCGGAGCCTGTCGGTTTTACAGGTGATACCTTTTACAATCTTGTAGTAGGTTTTAACTCTGAATTAGGCGTAAAAGAAGTCGCCAAACAGCTGCGACAAATAGAATTGGACAACGGCCGCACCCGCGACAGTCAAAAATTTTCTGCCCGTACCCTCGATCTGGATCTTATTCTATATGACGATCTGATAATCAATGATGGACGGCTACAGATACCTCGCGATGAAATTGAACGCTACGCCTTCGTGCTTGAACCATTAGCGGAAATTGCCCCGACATTAAAACACCCGATTAGCCACCTGAGTTATGCCGAGCTATGGGAAAAATTTGACAAAACCAATCTCAAACAAAAGCGTGTTACCCCCGCCTGGACACATTAACTGACTAGAGACGCGATGCATCGAGTCTCTATCTCAACAAAACAAGGTACGACCACCATCAACTGTCAGTATCTGTCCAGTCATATAATCGGCATCCTTGATCAAAAACCATACCGCCTTGGCGATATCGGCGGGTTCACCAATACGCTTCAAAGCCACCCGTTGCAAAATTTCTTGCCTTTCCTGTTCAGACAAATCATTATCCGGCCAGAGTATAGCTCCCGGTGCAACTCCGTTCACGCGAACGGTCGGCCCAAACTCCTTGGCCAGAATTTTGGTCATGGCAACTAATCCTGCTTTAGAAATACTGTATACGGGATACCCCATCAGGCCGCGTTCGGCATGAATATCGACGACATTAACAATACAGCCACTATTATTGGCTAAAGTTTTTGATAATGATTTTGCCAAAAAAAAGGGGGCTTTAAGATTACTGCCCATTAACTCATCCCACTGCGGCTCAGTTACATCAGCCACTGACGCTGGATAAAAGGATGCAGCATTATTAACCAGTACATCTATACCGCCCCACGCCATGCTGGCTTCACTTGCAAGCGATTCCAACTCCTCCATATTGAGTAAATCGGCCTGCATCACGCATGCGGAATCAGGGCGCATTTGATTAAATTCAT
>NQJI01000064.1 GCA_002256705.1 Methylococcaceae bacterium NSM2-1 | reverse complement strand
CGCCTAAGCGCGTTAAGTCGATGGTTTTAGAATGGACGGCTTTACACCAGGAAGAATTATTGCGGGATTGGGAGCTCTGTAAAAACATGCTGCCTCCTTTTGCCATTGAGCCATTGGAGTAAGTAATGTCATGTTTTATTACATTAAAACAATAAAACCGGATGCAACTAATTACAGCATCAAAATAACGTACAGTGATAATGTTGTTATTACCGCCGATTTTAAAGAGTTACTGGAAAAAGGCGTAATGACGCTATTAAAAAATCCTGCTGTATTTGGCAAAGTGCAAATAGGCAATAAAGGGCGTTCCATTGTATGGCAAGAACAGGATATTGATTTTTGCGCCGATAGCTTACGATTAAAGTTTTTATCAATCACAAGAAAAAACTGAAATGATAGGTACCAGCGCAGTTACATACCCAAGCTAAACTGCACCAATAACAAAAGCTTAATACTGTTATAAGGAACATCTTTTGAACATTCACACACTCTGCCTCTGCGGGTCCGGCATTGACCATCAACAATGCTGCGGGCCTTTTCATTCTGGAGAAAAAATACCTGCAACCGCTGAAGCGTTGATGCGTTCACGGTATACGGCTTATGTGTTGCGCAATGCCGCTTATTTGCAGGAGACCTGGGATGCAACCAGGCGGCCCGAGAAGATAGATTTTTCCAGGGAAAAAATTGACTGGTTAAGACTGGAAATTACCGACACCAAAAAAGGCGGGATCAAGGACAGTAAAGGCGTGGTGGCGTTTAAGGCGTTTTATAGCCAGGATGGCGAAGAACACGTTATGAATGAAATCAGCCGTTTTACGAAAATCAACGGGCGCTGGTTTTACCTTGATGGTGCCATTAAATCAATGGGTAAAGTGGATATTCAAACTAATCAGGGGAAGAACGCGCTCTGTTCTTGCGGCAGCGGCAAGAAATTTAAACGGTGTTGCGGGACCGGATGAGATGCAGTATCGTTCGCCAAACTTATAAAACTTTAAAGAAGAGAACGGTTTGATAGAGACGCCTGAATTTATCTTCGTTTATGGCACGTTGCGTAAACAAATAGTTTCGAACATGCATCATGTATTTGCTGGTCACTGCGAATATTTTTCAGATGGGACCATGAACGGAAAACTATATGAAGTGTGTGGCTATCCTTGCGCGATTGAATCCGGCGGTGTCAACGATAAGGTTTTCGGTGAGCTCTATAAAATGCTTGATCGAAAGCGGGTATTGGCCTGGCTGGATGACTATGAAGAATGTAGTGACAGGTTTCCGATGCCGCAAGAATATAGCCGTAAGCAGCTGTCTATAGAACTTTTTGGCGGTGGCTCAGTTGTAGCATGGGTGTATCTATACAGCCATGACGTTTCGAAACTACAGCAAATAATATCGGGTGATTATCTTGACGGGTAACTGCGTTGGATAGAATAACTTACCTTTAGGTAATGAATGTTTGTGGGGCGATTAGTCTTGGCTAATCGCCCTACAAAACTTAATATTGTTCATTGGGTTTATAAAGATTAACCGTGTTTATAGGTTTTACTGAGTCAACAGTGCCAATGTTTGATTGCGCCCTAGCGGTTTTATTTGTACTGAACCAGTTCCACTAATGCCGAGTACTTTAGCGGCAGCGTAGGATAAATCCAATGCTCTTTTGCCATGATAAGGCCCTCTATCATTGATGCGTACAATAACGCTACGATGATTTTTCAGGTTGGTGACTTCAGCGTAAGATGAAAGAGGTAATGTTTTATGTGCTGCAGTCATTGCATACATGTTGAATCTTTCGCCGTTAGCGGTTCTTTTGCCATGAAACTTAGGGCCATACCAGGAGGCAATGCCATGACGTTGAGTTTTTGAATGGTGTTTGGCTTTATGTGCTTTTGACACATGGGCCGTGTGACGACGGGATGCTTCCGCCGATTGTATTGGGTTAGAAAAATAACTGCATATAACAACAAAAAAAACTGCTAGTATCAGTTTATTCATAAGAAAAAGCCTTTTTTAATTAAAATCTATGGCCCGGTCAATAGATGGCCATTTATCAAAGAACCAAAGGGTGCCGGATTATGTCCAAACCACGTAGTTCTTTGCCCTTGTCGCACTAAAGCAATTGTTTTACTCTAGGGTTTTCAAAGTTAATTGTTTTAACGTGGGGCAATTCTAACGGGGTAAGTCTTAAGGACGCCTTAAATGTGACTTAGAGCTTAAAAAGTCAGATTAATAACAATCAATGTCTTACGAATGAAAAAAATTAAAAGTCTAGTTGTGAGCTAATATAAGTCATTGTTTGTTTAGACTTTAATTTAGTCTGTGCCGCATTTAAGTGCGTTGTTGGATATGGCGCTTGGTATTTTTTTGTCCTAAATGAGGTTATTAGGATAATTTGTTCGTTGGGATTACTTGCCCAATTCAAGCTGTTGGTAACCGCATTGGCTTGTGGCTCTTTCGCAACCCAACGAATACCGGGAAATGTTGGGTTGCCAAAAGACGGCAACCCAACCTTGTGACTAATCAAAGCCAGTCCAAGCTTTCAGATGTTATTCCAACGGGTTTATATTCAGCGCCTACCCAGCCTGAATAAGCCGATTTTTCAATGACCGAAAAAACGCGTTCAAAATTAATCTGTCCTGTGCCGGGTTGACCGCGTCCGGGACAATCCGCAAATTGAATATGACCGATTTTATCAGCGTACCGGGCAATAAATTCATCCGGCTTGTCACCCATCATCTGCATGTGATAAATATCGTATTGCATAAATAATTTAGGGTGGTTGAGCTGGTCCAATATATCTAGCATTTGTTGGCTGTTATGGATGATAAATCCGGGCATATCGTGGCTATTGATGGCTTCAAAAACAGTTTTAATGCCTAATGGTGCAAATGCCTCAGTTGCAAAACACAGATTTTCTTTAAAGGTTTTCAGGTAGACCTGTTTTTGATTTTCATTATAACAACGTCCTGGCAGTACATTAATGACTTCCGGTTTTAATAGCTTTGCGTATTCCAGTGTTTGAGCGACCGCTTGGCGAAATTGATCCCGTTTTTCAGGCACACAGGCGAGTCCTTCGCCGTCATGTAAGAGATCATCAGCGTCCACATTAAATAACACCAATTTTAATTGCTGTTCTTCCAGGGTGTTTTTCAGGATTTCTGCGCTCAGGTTATAGGGAAATTGTATTTCAACGGCATCAAACCCTTGTTGTTTAGCGGCTTTGAAACGGTGGATAAGTTCTACTTCAGTAAACAATAAACTTAAATTAGCGGTGAAGTTAAGCATCGTTTTTAGTAAATAATTTAATCAAGGTGGAGGGGTCTTGTTCCAAATAGCCGTGGTTGCCGTGCAATTGCATGAGTTGCGCGGCCAAACCAGACATCGGGATAGCATTGCCTTGTTTAGTGGATAAATCAATCGCCATATTTAAATCTTTTAATAGGGTTTTAACGCGCCATTTAACGGGCTCAAAGGTTGCCATTGCCATTTCCGGGCCGACGATTTGCAAGGGTCTGGAATCAGCAAAGCCGCCGGCCAGCGCTTCCGGTATTTTTTCGGCAGCTACTCCCGCTCGTTGGGCAAGTGCAATCATTTCGGCAATAACCAGAACATTGCAACTGACAATCATTTGGTTGCAGATCTTGGTGACCTGGCCGCTGCCTACGTCGCCCATGTGGGTGAGTTGTTTATATAGCGGAGCCAGGACGATACGCGCAATGTCTATGTTGTCTACACTGCCGCCCGCCATAATCGTTAGATTGCCTTGTTCGGCTCCAGCAACGCCCCCGGAAACAGGCGCATCTACCCAGCCCATGCCGCATTTTTCATATAACATTGACGCTAATTGCCGGGTGTTTTCCGGGTGGATGCTGGATAAGTCGATCAGCAGCTGGTTTGCTGAGCCGTTTTTCAGAATATCATCGCGAACAACCGATTCAACAGACATCGTATCAGCCAGGCACAATAGAATAACATTTGATGTCTTGACTAATTCGGCAATAGATGAACAAGCTTTAGCGCCCGCATCGGTAACATCCGGGAGTTTTTCAGGGCTGCGATTCCATACGTTGACACTAAAGCCGGCATCCAGCAAACGCAGAGTCATGGGCTTGCCCATTAAGCCGATACCTATGAAACCAAGAGTGAGTTTATTATCTGACATAATTATTGTCTTATTGATTCGGTTGCCAGAGATTCTGAATTTAAAAACTTTGATAATACTTAATGCTAGGAGCTGCGTACATTTTATTTTCTGCAGCCTTGATCAACCCAAGTATAACTCGACATTGGCGCCTTTAGAAAAAAGTATAGTGATATAATTTTGGGACTAAATGTCAGCCTGTTGCAAGGATTTTAATTATATTGCCTTTATTCGAAGTGATTTAGCGTCTCATAGCAATGCAGGTAAAATCAGGTAATAAGAAGCAAATCATATTTATTCTTGGCGTGATAAATATTTGACCCCGAGTTTGATGCGTTAAAAAGCATATTAACCTACTGTTTAAGCATGGAGAATTTCAAAGGATAATAACGCCATAGGTTCGCTTTTCATGAAGAGATTGCAAAATTTGAAGAAGCCATTAATATAAAAAAATCAGTTAAGTTTAGTCATGGCAAGATAGTGTCATTAAAAGCATATCAGGCAGTGGGCTTATATAACGCTTGCCGCTCGAAATTCATCAAATTAGCTGATTTTCAAAAAGTTCTCAGTAACTATTCTTTCTGAAATACAAAGTTCAGGTACTGTAAGGGCCTTAAACTACGGCATGAAGAGTCTCAGTTGATTAAAAACACACTTTCGTTCAAAGGCGGCTCTCTCTAGGTCAGATTAGATGTGCTCTATACCTTACGTCTTCATAATTTGTGGTTTTCCGAATGTCTGAAACCGTAGTATCAACAAGGCATCTAGGTCTTTATCCATTTTGGAAAAATCTTAATTTGTTCCGTTTTTGTTTATAGATAGTAAAGGTTTGCTAACGGGTGTCCTTTATTTTATCTAAGAAGAATTATATTTAGAGTTTGACGCATTTATTGTTTCCATATATTATTTCGCAGTTATGTTAGATCGATTGCCCGAATATATAGATCCTTTGCATCTTGCTGATAAGCGTGGTGTATTGAAGGGTCAAATACCATTAAGAAGTCTGGATCGTTTGGCGGATATGCTCGTTAACGACACGGGTACAATTACCGTCGAGCTTTTTTTTGGGCGGGAAGGAAGGCTGGCCAAAGTTGAGGGGCATATAGAAGCTGTTTTGGAGCTTGAGTGCCAAAATTGTCTGGAGGCTGTTAAATGGCCTATTGATTGCACCATCAAATTAGGTATTGTTACCTCAATAGATCAAGCGAATAGATTGCCCGAAGATTATGAACCATTACTGGTTGAGGAAGGGAAAATTCTTCTTAAAAATCTTATTGAAGACGAAATATTACTCATTTTGCCGGCATTTCCAAAGCACCAGCATTCTTGTTTTGTCCCGAAATTTGACAATAATAGCGTAGATTCATTAGTGAGTGATGAGCAGTCACCCCCTGAAACCCCTTTTTCCATTTTAGCCAAACTTAAAAACACTGGAGATTTATAATGGCCGTACAAAAAAGTAAAGTATCGCGTTCAAGACGTGGTCAGCGTCGTTCACATGATGCCTTGACAGGCAGAGCGTTGTCTCAAGATCCAATTACAGGTGAAACGCATTTACGTCATCACGTTACCCCGGACGGTTATTTTAAAGGTCGCCAAATAGTAACCACTGGCGACGAAGACTAATAATCTTTCTGCTCTGGAATGATGCTATGCCGAACCAGATCTGGTTCGGCTTCCTTCAATAACTGCGGAGTTGTTCGTCAGCGTGAGTGTAACAATTTCAATCGATGCAATGGGCGGGGATCATGGTCCTGAAGTCACTATCCCAGCATCATTGGATTGTTTAAAAAACAATCCAGATTTAAAACTGATTTTAGTGGGCGATGAAACTGTTATTAAACAGCTGTTGCCAAAGGAATTGGCTGATTATCAAGATAGGCTCACTATCCATCACGCATCGCAGTGCGTCGGTATGGATGAGTCGCCATCCAAGGCGCTGAAAAACAAAAAAGATTCATCAATGCGGGTTGCTATCAATCTGGTTCGTGATGGCCATGCGGACGCGTGTGTCAGTGCGGGTAATACTGGCGCATTAATGGCAACAGCTCGTTTTGTTTTGAAAATGATTCCGGGGATTGACCGTCCCGCCATTATTTCCACGCTACCATCAATTTATGGGCATACCCATGTGCTCGATTTGGGCGCGAATGTAGATTGTACTGCTGAACACCTTTTTCAATTTGCGATCATGGGTAATGAATTGGTTAAAGCGGTTGAAGCTATTGATAGTCCAAAAGTGGGATTGTTAAATATTGGCGAAGAAGATATGAAAGGTAATGAGCAGGTTAAATCGGCCGCAAAGTTATTGGAAAATTCATCGTTAAATTATATTGGTTATGTAGAAGGTAACTCTTTAAATGCTGGACATATCAAGGTTGATTTGATTGTTACCGACGGGTTTGTTGGCAACGTCGCACTTAAGTCTATTGAAGGTGCGGCCAAAATGATTGGCTCTGCGTTAAAAGAGGCTTTTGGCAAAAACAGTTTAACCAGGCTAGTTGGGTTGATTGCCTATCCGGTTCTTAAGTCTTTTAAGCAGCGCATAGATCCTCGATTATATAATGGCGCAAGTTTTTTGGGTCTCCGGGGGCTGGTCATCAAGAGTCATGGCGGAGCGGATGTTCTTGCTTTTAAAACCGCTATTGAACTTGCCGAAATTGAAGTCAAAAAAGATGTCATTAGAAAGATAAGCGAGCAAGTAGAAAAAATTTTGGCTCTAAGAGAAATCGCATGATTCGTTATTCAAGAGTGATCGGTACCGGTGGTTATTTACCAGAAGAAGTTCGCACCAATGAGCAAATATCACAGACTGTTGATACATCAGATAGCTGGATTTATGAGCGGACAGGCATTAAAAGTCGTCGAATTGCCGGGCCGAATGAATCGTCTGCAAGCATGGCTGAAATTGCTGCCAGGCAGGCAATCGACGCAGCTCAAATTGATCCGGAAACAATTGACTTGATCATTGTTGCAACAGGTACACCTGATCGTATTTACCCAAGTACAGGTTGTTTGCTACAACAGCGTTTAGGTATTAAAAACACTGTTGCCTTTGACGTGCAGGCCGCTTGCTCAGGCTCGATTTTTGCCTTGAGTATTGCCGATCAATATATCAAGTCAGGTGCAGCCAGGACGGTGCTTGTTGTCGGCTCTGAAATTTGTTCGCGCATTGATCTTGTTGAGTGCTTCAGATGAGATGGGAGTTTTGTCTACGCATATTCATTCCGATGGGGAATATAAAGATCTTTTGTATTGTCCAAACCCTCAAGTTGCTACAGATGCCAATAAGCACGAAGCCGGCTACATCAGTATGCGTGGCAACGAAGTATTTAAAGTCGCTGTCAATACCTTGGGCCGGATTGTCGATGAAACGCTGGAAGCTAATAATATGGATAAGTCCGATATTGACTGGCTAGTTCCTCATCAGGCGAATATCCGAATCATTGTAGCAACCGCTAAAAAATTGAAAATGTCCATGGATCAAGTTGTGGTGACGCTTGAAAACCAGGGTAATACCTCGTCGGCTTCGGTGCTTATTGCCTTCAATGAAGCCGTTCGTGATGGCCGCATTAAGCGCGGGCAAGTGGTCTTGCTTGAAGCCTTTGGCGCAGGATTTACTTGGGGTTCTGCATTAATTAAATACTAAATCAAGCATATTCGATGATGAGCAGGCAAATGTACAATTTAGCTTTTGTTTTCCCCGGTCAGGGTTCCCAGTCTTTGGGTATGTTGTCAGATTTGGCGGCCACTTATGATGAGGTACGGCAAACCTTTGAGCGCGCATCTGATGCACTGGGCAAGGATTTATGGTCTATCGTTGCACAGGGGCCTGAAGAAGACCTCAATCAAACTCAAAATACACAGCCTGCTATGTTGGCTGCCGGTGTTGCTGTTTGGGAAGTTTGGTGTAAACACAGCACTATCCGGCCAGATTGGATGGCGGGTCATAGTCTAGGGGAATATACCGCGCTGGTTTGTTCAGGTGCCCTATCTTTTGAAGACGGTATAAGGCTGGTTGCAGTAAGAGGGCAATTAATGCAAGAGGCTGTGCCAACCGGCACCGGATCAATGGCGGCAATTTTGGGGCTTGAAGATCATCAGGTTGTTAATATATGTGCCGAGGTCGCCGAAAATGAGGTGGTCTCTGCTGTCAATTTTAATGCGCCAGGTCAAGTGGTCATTGCCGGTAATCTTGCTGCGGTCGAAAGAGCGATGCTTGCGGCAAAAGATGCGGGGGCCAAACGTGCGGTATTGTTACCGGTTAGTGTGCCTTCTCATTGTGCTTTGATGCAGTCGGCGGCCGAAAAACTGGATAAGTATCTGCAAAAGACAGTTATTGATATGCCGAAAATGACTCTGATTCATAATGTAGATGTTGCTTCGCATGGCGCGCCTGAAGTGATCCGTAATGCTTTAAAAGAACAGCTCTATAAGCCAGTACGCTGGGTCGATACCATTAAGTTCATGCACGATCAGGGAGTGACCCGTTTTGTTGAGTGCGGGCCTGGCAAGGTACTGATTGGGTTGAACAAACGTATCGTTAAAGAGGCCGAACATTTTTCTATCTATGATCCTGAGACTTTAAACAAAGTATTGGAGCAAATCAATGGCTAAGCAAATAGCTTTAGTAACAGGTGCCAGTCGTGGTATTGGCAGGGCAATTGCCGAAAGATTGGCTGAGGATGGCTTTTTTGTTGTAGGCACTGCGACATCGGTTGCCGGCGCTGAGTCAATTTCCGATTATTTAGGCGGAAATGGTAAAGG
>NQJI01000063.1 GCA_002256705.1 Methylococcaceae bacterium NSM2-1 | reverse complement strand
TTCCGCCACTATGGGTGGTGTTGGTTTGAGCAGTCCATGCTTTACCCAGGCAATTTTGAATAATGCTTCCATCCTTCTGGTAGTTGCTAATGGCCTGGTTTTGATTGCTGCCTGTTTCCTATTCGCAAACATAGTTAAATAGCCCCGTGCTCCATTCCCATACCTGGCAATTATCGGCATTGGGAAACACTTTTTTTTGCAGACCAAATGTTGAGGCGCTTATGAGTTGAAAGATTTTTTGTGGATTCAACTCCGAAGTGCAATCCTGGTACTCATACGACTTCTTGCAGTAGTTCAGCAAAAAATACCGCATGAGGTGTTTTGAAATTGAGTGTTTTTCGAGGACGATGATTGAGCTCATTCATCATTGACTCAATCTCGTCATCGGTTATATTCTCAAAACAGCTACCTTTGGTAGATGGCACTATCAGCATTACATATTTAGCACTACCAGAATTTGAACGGCCATATTTGCGAAAATAGTGTGATTGGGTTAGTGCAATGGAACCCGACAAGTCTCTGACAACGTTGGCTAGCGCAAACCCAAGCTACAATAATTATTTTACGGCAAAAAACCGCGACGGTGACGGTGCCGAGTTTTCGTTTGACTTCTATGTTGTTATTGTTATAAAAAAACAACTGGAACATAATTCATCAGCTTCCAGAAATCTGCCTCGTTTAACGTTTATAGATATACACAGCAATAGCGATGATAATTAGCAATCCCACTGCCATAGCTATAGTTCCTTTTTTTCTACTACTGATTTTTTGTAAGTCTCCAGCCTTATCTTGTGCTATGTTTACGCCTTCAATCTGCGCATTTATGGCTTTGTATTTGCCTCGATTATCCTTGGCAATCTGATAATAAATCACATCACCCATTATGGGTCTGCGACCCACTTCTTTTAGTGCAGAGATATGTATAAAAATATCCTTCCCGCCATCATCCGGTCTGATAAAGCCAAACCCTCGGTCTTCTTTCCAAGTTTTTAAAACTCCCTTAACCATTCTTTTTGTCATAAAAATTACTTCTTTGTTGTTTTAGCATGTTAGTTTCTTATCTTACCTTTTTTAGAGTGGATGATTGAGACCCCTATTTCGTGTCGCCAGGAGATAATGGCTTAATAGCAAACCCAGTGCCACGTAATACGAGCCATCAGTTTCTTGGCAAAATAGGTTAAAAAGGTCCCTGACTAAAGTCATGCCGAATCTGCATGACCCAATCAGAAAGCAAGCAATAACCTAGATTTTTTTCTTTATGATGACTTTATCATCAATAATTAATTCAGAGATTCCACCCAAAGCGGCATGTAACGTACATGAAGCCTTTTTGAACCCACCTGTTTTAGTATTTTCGCCCACCCAGATCAAAGTGATATAGGTTTCTTTATCACTTTTTGTTTCTGAAGGAAAAAATACTTGTTCCCCTGTTTCTTTCTTAATCAACTCTGGACATTTTTGATTGGCCATGCCCTGCATTGCAACATAGTTTCTGACCGTTGCTGCTGCTTCCATTTGTTCAATAGACGGCTTCTCTTTACTTACACCCACCATAATAAAGCCGACTACAAAAACACCAATAACAGCTATTATAATTTTCGTTGTTTCAGACATTTAAATTCTCCTCTTGTTGTGAAAAAAGCAGCCAGTTTTAACGGCCGCCAAATAAACTTTATCTTGAATTCTATGCGAATTAGCCATGCTCAGCAATGTAAGGTTCATTAACTGATATCAAATATGAACCGGATTTATATTAACTTGTTTATAATCTGGTATGTTGTACAACATAAAGTCTTTATTGACAAGCATGCCTTATTTTTCAGCAATTAAGAGCATTATGAAAACTCAACAGAATAGAATCCAACCTGGCAATGACATTCTGGACAGAGTCACCATGCGGCATCGAAAACCAAACAGGCGTTTGTAATTTTTTTGGAACGGTATATCCTCACGGTACTGGTTGTATTGGTTACGAGAACCCGATTTGAATAGGAACATCGCCAAGCAGGCCGTCAGGTGGGTGGCCGATTCATAATCAGAGGCTTTTTTGCGGCAATCTTCCAACTCCCTCATCCAGTTAAACAGATCGTGAAAGTAAAGGCGGGTGGTGCGGTACATCGCATGCACAAGTTCCTTTTTCTTCTGCTGCCGTCTGGTGACCGTCTGTTTCCTGACCGCCACCTCGCGTTGTTTAACTTTTCTTGTTTGACGTTGGCTAATGGAGTGTGCTTTGGTATGGGTGTTTTTTCATTGGGAGTATAATTTTTAACGAAAGCTTCGGAGTTGTAGTAATCAAACAAGTTATTGATAATTAATGAAAAAAAATAACCCTAAAGGGGTATGATAACAGTTGGTTGAAGACTGCATTAACCGTTGATCTTCTGATGGCAAACGGTGTATTAATCGATAACGTCTTTGCTAGTCTTGACGGGAAGTCGGTATGAAAGCCATTTTAAATCGAGCTGGCTTTAATAAGCGGTCTGGTACGCCGATGAGCGACGTCATTTTTGGCTTAATGCTCTGGTTGTGGTTGAAGAAAGAATCCATTGGGCTCAAAGGCATTGACATGATCGAAAACGAACGGCTTATCAATGGCGAACTGGGTATTGAGAGGCGGCAATACATTCGCACCGTGACGGACGTTAAGCCATTCTCTCACGCTGTACGGGCGCACTGGGATGCTGAACACTCCTTGCATTGGGTGCTTGGCGTGATCTTTAGAGAGGATGACTCACGCATACTCACAGTCTATGCCCATGAAAATTTTAATATTGTTCGTTAACTTGCTATCAATTTGCTAAAAAAGTCTTCTAAATTGAGCATCAAGCTTAAGCAGTTCATGTCCGCCTAAAGCGATCAATTTGAGAAAACGTGATTTTTTCATCTTAAGAATTTATATGCACTTACCTCGGACGTTGTGTGCAGTTTTTGCAACAAATTTGTTCTTTTTAGGTTACAATACTTTCTAGGGCTTTCATATTGAGGTCGCACCCCCTTTATTAGACCCTTGACTAAAGTGCAGGCTGTTATTGAGCCAGGATGCCTGGATCCAGCGAGTTCAGGAGTTAGGATTGAACTACTGCTTTGATTCGTTTGTGGGGACGTTGCAGAAGTGGATATGAAACCAGTAATTATTTCATTCAACGAGAATCGAGTGATTTTGTCGAAGGTCTCAATTACAAAATCAAAGCCATCAAGCGTAGCTGCTGGGGTTTATATGAATAATGTCGGTTATTCCAAGATATACGACTCGGTGTCGAAGGCCGGGGTTTATTTGGTTATTATACCTAACACCATATCTAGTGGTCACCCCATGAAATCGGGAAAAGCCCCGGATTTCCTCTCGTTATGTAAATTATATTTAGATAAAGTGACTTTAATAGGGCAAGGTATTCATTTCCTATAAAAATAATTTTTTTTTCAAAACATTGCACGATTAATTAAAATGAAAACAATAAATAATATTGCAGTATTTGATAGCGACAAATATTTTTTAGCCATGTTCAAAGGATATTGTTATGCAAACAATATTTCGATGACAGAGGTCGAATTCAACAGGGACGGAATCAATGAAGTAGCAAAACTAAAACCGGATTTAATCGTCGTTCCACTCGCTTTGCTAAGTACCGCAAATAAGAGCCTTGAAACAGGTTTATTAAAGCGGGCGGGCGCAACTGGAAAGGTAAAAATCTGCGGTTTAAATAAAGACCCAGCCAATATTATTTCAGCCGGATTGTCAGGGTGGATCGATGTGATCATAAATTATCCGTTCGATATTGGCGAGATTGACGGGTATCTTAAAAAAACTTTTTTATGGAACAGTCGTTTGACCGAGAAAAGAAGTCACAAAGAAAGGCGCTCTTTAACTGACAGAAGAAGTATCGAATCCAATAGTGATGGTAACGATGGATATATAGAAACCAGAAATCCAGGTAATCAGAATCCGGGTAATCAGCATGAAGCCGGAAATCCGGTATTTAAAGACTTCCAAATTGATCAGCGTAACAAGTGTGTGTTTTTAAAAGGAAATAAAGTCGATCTGACACCCAAGGAATTTGAGCTGTTTGAGCTGCTGTCAACGGATGTTGATCGTATTTTTATGGCTGATGAAATCATAAAGCATCTGTGGCCTGAAAATAACCGGGCAACAAAATCGGATCTTTATCAATACATGCACTTATTAAGAAAAAAAATAGAGGAAGACCCTAATAATCCGCAATGGATTATGACTATCAAAGGGTTTGGATACAAGCTGAATATAGGTAACTCTGAAGAAATACAGCAGGGTCCTTCACGATTTCTTGGGGTGACCTACTTGTAGTTAGTGTCTGAACGAAAAAGCCGATTTTAAAAAAGTCAGAATAAAAACATGGGATTTATTTTTTAATAATTTATCCGGCAGGGAAAAACGCGTTATTTCCTGAGTTGCCACCCGCTAATAAGAATAATCTTTAATAACTTCAAATTTTAGACGCGTCCCCCCCCTTTGGATAACCTTGCGGTTTTTCAAACACAAGCTAGTTTTTGTTTTTCGTCCACAAGCCGCTATCGCTCCCAGTTGCGTTTGATTACATCCGGTTTTTGAATGTTACGCGACAATACGGCTAACGCAACATAACGCTCAAAACCTTCAATACCGTGATCAGGGCATTATCCAGCCCATGGACTTCTAAAGCATTAATGGCCGATTCAACGGCTGAATTTACTTTTTCGCTTGTCTAAATTCCTGTGCGTATTCGCGCTCCTGATCGGCTTTTTATTGCTTGCCTTTTTTAGGCAAAACGACTTGCTCAATGCGGGTTTTCAGTTCTTTTTGATTTTCCGAACGGTGGAAGCCCTAGTCAAAACTGCAGGCATTAAAGCTTGGGAATTGCGCTTTGACGGGTTCAACCATCGGCGCAGCGACTTTGGCACCGGTGGTTTTTTGGCAAACCAAATTGTGCAAGATAAAACCAAAAAATATATGACAACCCCAGGTCAGTATAGCAAAAAACTCAATTTATAGCCCCGCGAAGTATATGTATCCGATTTTTACTTGTTTCGTTCAAAACACAACAGTCCAGCCACTGTGAGCCTGTTCTTTGGTATAGGATACGCCATGATATTTAATTCCATTAGGATTGAGCAGAGTTATAATGCCGCCATTGTTACCTAACTGCGCCCCCAGACCATCCAGTTTTACAACACCGGTGGCGCCTGGATTAAGCACCATGTTACCGATAACCGAGCGGTTTTTATTTTTATCTGCAATAAACCAACCGGACAAATCAGCAATGCCTGGTGCGAGATTAATCAAGGTCACTGTTTCATGTCCTGCATCATCCCCTTCCGGATTGACCAGCGCCGCTATGATCTGGACGCTGGATTCTATTTTAGGGGGAATAATGTCATCGCATTCAGGAAGTCTATGGCCTGTTTGATCGTCGGTATGCCAGCACTGCGACTGAAAGGCCAGGAAGACGGCAACCCACTGTTCCGGCCAAATCTCTGCACCAACACCAACATCTACTTTATCTATACTAGGAAAGTGAAAAAGCAAGCCACCATCCTGCCAAACACCGTCATCCTTAACAAAATCACCTACGTTACCTTGATTCATGTGGATATCATGAATACCGTTTCCAGGCTTAAAGCCAAAATATTTGTCTTTTTTGCCCTTTTCAGGTCCCCAGCGTTCACCGAAAGCGTATATGCTTGCACGTTCGTCACCAATGGCGCGTTGCACATAGGCATCTATTTTTTCGTTGAGATCATTGTCCGGTCCCGGGACGTTATGAGGTAAAGGGCGCATCTGTTTCGGATCGAACAGATTGCTGCGTATAAAATCGAGCGCCATTTTGTTCGGCGCACTCTTCAGTGGCGTAAAACCCATATCCAGATGTCCCAGGTTATCCAGAATGGGGTGCTGAAAATCATCAATAACCAGATACAAAAGCTCTGAGGGGGCCAGATTGGACTTTACATTAATGGCGATACGGTAATCTGTTGTATCGTCGATAAGATGTACTTCATAATGCGGGCTTGATCCTTGCCCTATTATTTTATTGATGGCCTTCCCTTTTAAAACACCATATTGTTTAAGTGCCATGATTCCTCCTCAGGAATATAGTCGTTGCGTAATAAGGTTTTAATACTGTTTTGTTTATAATTCAAGTTTTTTTAATGTTATAGATGCCTTCATTGATTAAGCGACATAGGTCGACCTGCCAATCAAGGCCTGCTTTTAGCTCATGCGTTTGTTATGTCGCTTAATCAGCTTAGACCTCTATAACAACTAAAATCAAATATGCCCATATTGGTTTTCCGGTAGTCCCTACAAATCAATGCAGGGTGGTAATTTTCAGAGATTATTGGCTTAGTGCAGCAACAAAAAACTTGCATACATGCCATGAACCTTAAACTATCCAAACTTAATACTGAACTAAAACTTTTTTGCCCAAGACCCAACTGTCGGAATTAATCACCACCGGTTTGATAATAAATACCAGATACTTTTTTGGATTCTGGTGAACATGATTTTGCCGGCGCCTTATGGGGCAGGCAGAAATATCGCCGGTGTTTTTACTTTGCCTGATCCGAAGGTGTGAGAAATTATATGTATACGGCCATATGGCAGGAAACCACACACCATGACGGCTTTCAGATCGTCCAAAACGCCGGTAATCACCGCCCGAAAAACCTGCCACTGTTTGGCGGCAAAGCTTATGTCTGCATTGTTGCTGCAAAGCTTCAGTTGCATCAGTGCGATACTGGATGCGCCTTGCGTCTGTTTGGCAATCGCCAACAGACAAAACCGGACAGCGGTGTGTGGAGGGGGAAGCGACACGGCCGCTTAGTGATTGCTTTGCTCTTAAGGCTTTTTGTTATGGCGCGTTTGCCCTGCCCATGAGACAAGGGAAATTCCGCCATGTTGTTCCCGTCAATAATTGCAGGCGATACTGAACATTAGCCATCACCTTGTTCTGCTACTGCCGAATACTCCGATTGCCTGTTCAGGGCTTTATCAAATAATCGCCTTAATCGCGTTGGCCAACAGGGAATCGAGCTTAATACAGGATGTCGGATGGTCTATGCTGTCTGTACTCCAGATGGACTTGATTCCTGCTTGCAGGATATGTGCTTCTGCATCATCGCAAAACAGGGGATGCGTCACGACGGCGTAGATATCTTTGCTGCCTGCGGCTTGCAGCAGTCTGGTCGCCTTGCCCAGGGTTCTGCCGGTGCTGGCCATGTCGTCTATGATGACTACAGATTTGTTCAGGAAGTTGTTATCCGGCAATGTCATTTCAATTTGTTTGTCACCCCGTCTTTCCTTATGGGCAATGCAATAGTCAAAACCGATTTTGTTGGCGATGGTAGCGACCCATTGTTCTGATTCGCTATCCGGGCCTAATAGCAGGGCATAGTCCAGCCTTTGTTTCAGGAAACGTCCGATTTCATCAGCAGCGCTAAGGCTGATGGCGTTTTT